>CAYMHX010000011.1:0-21287 GCA_964390325.1 uncultured Roseburia sp.
ATCATGTTCTTACGCAGCCAAACAGCAAGTGTTTGTCTGACGTGTGAAAAGTAACAATGATTCATAATAAAGTATTGTAACATAAATACGAGTCCTTTTAAAGTTTTTCATTTTGTGTTATGATGATTTTAGGTAACAGTTCAGCCATCAGCCAAAATGAAAAACATCAGATGCTTGCATCATGATTTTTTCATTTGAGCTGATGAGCGGAACTGTTACGATTTTAGATTATATGTGTTACTATGACGAGAAGTTAGAGTGAGGAAACACTTCGGAATGAGAGGAAAAAATGATGACAGAAACACAGATTTTATTTGATTTATTAGAAAAAGGGGTATCTCCGGCTCACGCAGTAACAGCGTGTGAAGAACGTTTGGTGCAGGCTGGATTTGAAAAATTAGATTATGGTAAGGGTTGGAAGTTAGAATTAGGGAAAAAATATTATGTCAACCATCATGCAACCACATTATTTGCATTTACACTTCCACAGAATTGGGGAGAAAAAGAACCGACAGTTCGGATTGCGGCGGCACATACAGATTTTCCATGTCTGCGTATCAAACCAATGTGTGATATGAAAAACAATGGTTATGCACAGTTGAATATCGAAGTGTATGGAGGAGCAATTTTAAATACATGGTTAGACCGTCCGCTTGGAATTGCAGGACGGGTAGCAGTACGCAGTGAAGATGTATTTCATCCGGAAGTACGCAGCTTTGTTTCTAAGAAAAATATTACCATTCCAAATCTGGCGATTCATATGAACCGTGAAGTAAATAAAGGGGTGGAGTTAAATAAACAGACCCAGCTTCTTCCAATCGCAGGATTATTAGAAGAACAGACAGGTGCATATTTCTTAGAATTTATGGCAGCAGAGCTTGGTGTGGCAAAAGAAGATATTTTAGATTATGAATTGACTGTATTTTGCAATGAAAAACCACAGTTTATCGGATTACAGGACGAATTACTTTCTGCCCCTCGTTTGGATAACTTAAATTCCTGTGCAGCATTAGTATCAGCAATTATTTCAGCAGAAAGAACCGATGGAATGAATATGATTGCATTATTTGACCATGAAGAAATTGGCAGTCGTTCAAAACAAGGTGCAGCTTCTATTTTACTTCATGATATGTTACTTCGTATTTTAAAAGAAGTGAGAAAAGAACAGGCAGAAGCATCTATTTATAATAGCATGATTTTATCTGTTGATGTGGCACATGGATTACATCCGAATTATGCAGGCAAAATGGACCCGACCAATAAACCAATTTTAGGAAAAGGCTTTTGTATCAAAGAAGCGTGTTCTCAGTCTTATGCGACAGATTGTGAAACCGTAAGTATTATTGAGCAGATTTGTAAGGCTGCGAACATTTCTTACCAGAAATTTGTAAATCGTTCCGATGCAATGGGAGGCGGTACATTAGGTTCCATTGCATCAGCCTTACTTCCGGTAAAGACGGTAGATGTAGGAATACCATTACTTGCTATGCATTCAGCAAGAGAGTTAATGGCAGTAAAAGACCAGCAGAATATGGTGGATTTGGTAACGGCATATTTTAGTTTATAAAAATAATGATAACTATTCAGAGCCAAACTCGAAAACACTACGTGTTTCCTCGTTGTTGGCTTCTCGCCAAAGAAATTTTCAAAAAAGCATTCGTTTCAGCAAGCTGAACGCCTGCTTTTTATGAAAATTGCCTTGGCTCTGAATAGTTACAAATAAGGGTAGATATGAAATATTGTTATGAAGAAGTTGTAAATTTAATTGAAGGAAAAGGTAAATTTGGAAGTTGTTATGGATGTGAGCTTAGTGCCATTATGTTAGAAAAGATGGGCTATCCACAAAATGGTTTGCCTTTGATTCATGTAGCAGGGACCAATGGAAAGGGTTCGGTCTCTGCTTTCTTATGTTCTATTTTAAAAGAAGCTGGTTTAAAAGTCGGAATGTTTACTTCTCCGCATTTAGTGGATTTTCGAGAACGGATTCAAATAAATAGAAGATTAATCAGTAAAGAAGATTTTACAAGATTGGGAAATTTATTACTAGAACAGCAGTTTGATGTAAAACCTGCAATGACAGATTATTGTCTGGCGATGGCATTGTTATATTTTAAAGAACAGCAATGCGATGTGGTTATTTTAGAAACGGGACTCGGAGGCAGATTGGACTCTACAAATGCAGTTGGTGTACCAATTGTTTCGGTGATAACGAAAATTGGATTTGACCATACCACTATTTTAGGAAATACATTAACTGAAATTGCAAAGGAAAAGGCGGGAATATTAAAAGAAGGTACCCATTTTATTTGTGAAAGTCAAGAAGCAGAAGTAAAAGAGGTATTATATCAGGCAGCCAAAGAAGCAAATGTTTCGAGTATACAGATGATAGAGCCGATAGTTTGCTTAGCAAATGATATGGAGATGAAAAAACAGGCAAGTGTAGAGCCTATAATAGAAAACAAAGAGAGACATAAAAGTTATTTCATTCAGATAAAAAATGCAGATACTTTTTCTTTTGCAGGTTATAAGGACTTGAAAATAAAAATGTTAGGAGTACACCAGTTTGAAAACGCAGGAGCGGCAATTTTAGCAGCAAAAACTTTTTTAAGCCAGATTGATAGAAGCTATGATGAAAAATGGCTGGAAATGGCTGTTAGAAGCGGTATAGCACAAACTGAATGGGCAGGACGGATGCAGATACTTTCTACGGAGCCTTTTTTTATGGTGGATGGGGCTCATAATGTGCAGGGGATTACAGCATTATGTGATAGTTTGAAAACATTATTTCCAAATGAGAAATTTCATTTTTTATTCGGTGTTATGGAGGACAAAGATTATCAAGAGATGATAGAACAGATTTTACCGTTAGCAATAGATATTACAACGGTTACGGTAGGATATGGCTGTTCTATTGAGGCAAAAGAACTTGCAGATTATATAAAAATGTATGGAATGAAAGCTCAAAGCAGAAAAAATGCAAAAGAAGCATTGGCAGAAATTCCAAAAAACAGAAAAGAAAAGACAATTGCACTGGGTTCTCTTTACTTTATTAGAGAAATTATGTTATAATGAAAAAATGTGATAATTTGTATTCATAAAGGGTTATTTGTTTCTGAGTAAAAACAAGTAATCTGTAATAAATTGCTCGGAAATGAGGAATTTTATGAAAAAGGGTAACTATTTTATCACAGACAAATTTACTTGCGTTAAATGCTTCCATTGAAAGTGCGAGAGCAGGAAAAGCAGGGAGAGGTTTTGCCGTAGTAGCAGATGAAATTCGTCAGTTAGCAGAAAAAACGCGTTTGGAAACAGAAAATATTACACATCTTTCAGCAACGACAGAAGAAGTAACTGCATTTTCTGTACAGGCAGCAGATTTAAGGTTACTGTTCACAGAGCTATCAGACATTTACTGTCGGATAGCGAAATAGCATGATTCAGGAGTTGATTTCTGCTTCGCGAAGCGAATTTGAATGCAGAAATCAATAAGTTACTGGTCACGTGTGAACAGTAACGATTTAAGTGTACAAAATCTTGAAAATGCAGAGGAAGCAAAGCGGCAGTTAAACAGCGTACTAAACGTATCGCAACAATTAGATAAATACATAGGTTAGGAGAATGAAAAATTATGATTATGCAGATGATTAACGGTTTTTGTATGGCATTAGCAGACAGTGTGCCAGGGGTATCCGGCGGCACAATTGCATTTTTGATGGGATTTTATGACCAGTTTATTACCTCCATTGATGATTTATTAACTGGAAATATGGAGAAGAAAAAGAATGCATTGGGATTTTTGATTAAACTTGGTATTGGCTGGGTGATTGGATTTTTATCAGCAGTTTTGGTATTGACAAGTGTATTTGAAAGTCATATTTATGCTATCAGCTCTCTTTTTATCGGATTTATTATTTTTGCAATTCCGATAGTGATTGGAGAGGAGAAAAAATGTCTCTCTGAGAATTTAAAATGGATGATTTTTACTGTACTTGGAGCTGTATTGGTAGCAGCGATTACTTATTTTAATCCTATTTCAGGTGGCGAAGGCGGTATGAGTTTTGCGAATTTTTCCATTGGATTTGGTGTATACTTATTTTTTGCAGGGGCAATTGCGATTTCCGCAATGGTATTACCTGGAATTTCAGGCTCTACATTATTATTGATTATGGGAATTTACTTACCAATCATTAATGGTATCAAAGATATTTTACATTTTGATTTCAGCAGCTTTCTTCCATTATGCTGTTTTGGATGTGGTGTAATTGTGGGGGTATTTAGTGTAGTAAAAATAATCCGTAAAGCATTGGAAAAATTCCGTCCACAGACCATTTTCTTAATTATTGGTATGATGATTGGCTCTATTTATGCAGTGATTATGGGACCAACTACATTAGATGTGCCACAGCCTGCAATGACATTTGGAGAATTTAACATTTTGTTCTTTATTATTGGCGGTGTAGTTATTTTAGGAATGCAGAAATTAAAAACTATTAAAGAAAAATAGGATAAATTATGAAAAAGTTACTTATTTTATTAAAGGATTATAAAAAAGAAACTGTTTTGGGGCCTCTATTTAAGCTATTAGAGGCTTCTTTTGAATTAATCGTGCCATTGGTAATTGCCGCAATTATTGATACAGGCGTGTCTTCGGGTGATACAAAGTATATCTTAAAGATGTGTATGGTGCTTGTTATATTGGCGTTGGTAGGATTTGTCTGTGCGATTACAGCACAGTATTTTGCAGCAAAGGCAGCAGTTGGTATGGCGACTAAGCTTAGACATACCTTATTTGCTCATATCGAAACACTTTCTTATACAGAATTAGACACCATAGGAACGTCTACTTTAATTACAAGAATGACTAGTGATGTCAATCAGGTACAAAATGGGGTAAATTTAGTGCTTCGCTTATTTTTGCGTTCGCCATTTATTGTATTTGGTGCAATGATTATGGCATTTACAGTAGATGTAAAAGCAGCGTTTGTATTTGTTGTGACGATTCCCTTGCTTTCTATTGTTGTATTTGGTGTAATGTATGTCAGTATCCCTTTGTATAAAAAAGTACAGAATGCATTAGACAGGGTGCTTGGCATTACCAGAGAGAATTTGACAGGTGTTCGAGTAATTCGTGCATTTAATAAAGAAGAAGACGAAATTGCAGGCTTTTATGAAAGTAATGACAATTTGACACAAATTCAAATTTTTGTGGGAAAAATATCAGCATTGACAAGTCCATTGACTTTTATCATTGTAAATGTTGCGACGATTGTCTTGGTGTGGAAAGGTGCAATTCAAGTAAATGACGGCATTATCAGCCAAGGGGAAGTAGTGGCATTGGTAAATTATATGTCACAGATTTTGGTTGAACTTGTGAAACTTGCAAATTTAATTGTCAGTGTTATGAAGTCCATCGCCAGTGGCAATCGAATTCAGATGGTATTGGAGATGAAATCAAGTATGCAAGATGGAATGGGTATTTCTACACAAAAATCAATTGTTGCAGAAGATACAGCAGTTGTATTTGACCATGTTCATTTGACCTATGCAAAAGCAAAAGAAGAAGCTTTAACAGACATTCATTTTAGTGCAAAAAAAGGACAAGTTATAGGAATTATCGGAGGTACAGGTTCGGGTAAATCTTCGGTGGTAAATCTGATTTCTCGTTTTTATGATGCCACAAAGGGAAACATTTTGATTGATGGAATAAATGTGAAAGACTATCCAATGGAAATTCTGCGTGAAAAAGTTGGTATTGTACCTCAAAAAGCAGTTTTATTTAAAGGCACGATTCATGAAAATATATGTTGGGGAAGGGAAAATGCAACAGACGAAGAAATCTGGAATGCATTAGAGATTGCACAGGCAGCAGAATTTGTAAAAGATAAGGGATTAGACTTTGTGGTAGAGCAGGGTGGAAGAAATCTTTCTGGTGGTCAGCGTCAGCGTTTAACGATTGCAAGAGCTGTTGTAAAAAATCCGGATATTTTAATTTTAGATGACAGTGCTTCTGCATTGGATTTTGCGACAGATGCAAAACTTCGCAGGGCGATATCGGAAGTGTCTGAGTATATGACAATCTTTATCGTATCACAGCGTACAGCTTCTATCATGCATGCAGACCAGATTCTTGTATTAGAAGATGGCGAAATGGCTGCGATTGGAAAACACGAAGAATTATTAAAAACGTGTGATATTTATCGTGAAATTTACGAATCACAGTTTAAAAGAAAGTGATACAAGAGTGCAAAAATTCTATTGCAAAGCAATTTTTAATGAATTTTTGCATCGTAACTATGAAGATACTGAATAGTTACGCAAAAAGTTTGTTTAATAAAGAAGGATATGTTTATGAAAACAAAAAAAGAAAAACAGACAAAAACAATGATTAAAATTTTAAAATATATCAGACGATATTGGGGATTTCTTGGAATATCTATTGTATTATCAACGGTGACGGTTGCTTGCACCCTATATCTGCCGCTTTTGACAGGTGATGCCTTGGATTTGATTATAGAAAAAGGATTTGTAGATTTTTCGGGGATTTTTGCAATTCTTAAAAAAATGGGAATCATAGTAATTGTAACAGCATTTGCACAGTGGATTATGAATATTTGTAATAATAAAATTACTTATCATGTTATTCGTGATGTGCGTAAAGAAGCGTTTGAAAAATTAGAACGCCTTCCATTGAAATATTTGGATGGAAAAGCACATGGAGAGATAGTGAGTCGAATAATTACAGATGTAGACCAATTTGCAGATGGGCTTTTAATGGGTTTTACACAGTTCTTTTCTGGGATTTTAACAATTTTTGGAACTTTATTTTTTATGTTTGCAATTAGTGGCAGAATTACGGCAGCAGTTGTGGTATTAACACCGCTTTCTTTGGTGGTAGCAAGTTTTATTGCAAAAAAAACGTTTTCTATGTTTCAGCTACAGTCTCAGACACGAGGAGAACAGACTTCTTTTATCGAAGAAATGGTAGGAAATCAAAAGGTGGTACAGGCATTTTCCAGAGAAGAAGAAACATTGGAAAAATTTGATGAAATCAATGACCGTTTGGGAAAATGTTCATTAAAGGCAATTTTTTTCTCAAGTATTACAAATCCTGCCACTCGTTTTGTAAATAGTTTGGTTTATGCTACCGTAGCAGTAGTAGGTGCATTTTTAGCAATTTCAGGAGGGATTACCATTGGAAATCTTTCAGCATTGTTAGCTTATGCAAATCAGTATACCAAACCGTTTAATGAAATTTCCGGTGTTGTAACAGAATTACAGAATGCACTTGCCTGTGCAGGACGTGTATTTGAATTGATGGAGGAAGAACCTGAAATTTCGGACAGACAGGATGCAGTAGTATTAGAACAGACCAATGGAGAGGTATCTTTAGAACAGGTAGCATTTTCTTATGTACCAGAGCAAAAATTGATTGAAAATTTGAATTTGAAAGTAAAGGCAGGACAGCGGATTGCCATTGTAGGACCGACAGGTTGCGGAAAAACGACATTAATTAATTTGTTAATGCGTTTTTATGATGTAAAGAAAGGTGCTATCAAAGTAAATGATATTGATATTCGTGATATGACCAGAAAGAGTCTTAGAAATAATTATGGTATGGTATTACAGGAAACTTGGCTTAGAAGTGGCACGATAAGAGAGAATATTGTAATGGGAAAACCGGATGCAACGGATGAAGAAGTGATTGCAGCAGCAAAAGCTTCTCATGCACATAGCTTTATCAAACGTTTACCGAATGGATATGATACCATTATCACAGAAGACGGAGGAAATCTTTCACAGGGACAAAAACAGCTGCTTTGTATTACAAGAGTCATGCTCTGTCTTCCGCCAATGCTGATTTTAGATGAAGCAACTTCCTCCATTGATACAAGAACAGAGATTAAAATTCAAAAAGCATTTGGGCGTATGATGAAAGGAAGAACCAGTTTTATTGTAGCACACCGTCTTTCCACAATTCGGGAAGCAGATGTGATTTTAGTCATGAAGGATGGAAATATTATAGAGCAGGGAAGTCACGAAGAATTGCTTGTAAAAAATGGATTTTATGCAGAACTTTATAATAGTCAATTTGCTATGGTATAAAGGTGAAAAAAGCACTTGACTTTTATCGAAAATATGATAAAACGAAGTTTACCCCATTTAGTATTGAAGATAAAATGGGAATTAAAAGTTGAAGCTGATTTAGTTCAGAGGATGATTTATTTGGCGAAGTTTTTTAGTATCAATGTGTAGAAATAGAAAATTGAACTGTGAGTATACTTTTCAAATATAGAGGGATACCATATAATGAAGATAATTCATGTGTTTAAAACACAAAAATGGTAACTGGCAATAGAAACGATAGAATAATTGTTTAATACAATTATGTTTTTATGGAGGGTATGCTATGAATCAGACGGAAAAACAAAGAGCATTTGACTACAGTATGTATGTTATGTTAAGCAGCTATTTTGACAAAGCTATTTGCAGCACAAAGCTTCAGCAGAAAAAACTTTGTTTGGCTTATCAGGAACTAAAAGACAAAGAAAAGGAGCAATTCGATGAAAAAAGTATTCAAATCATCGAAAAAGAGCTTCTTCCAAATATTCCAGAGTGGTTTTTCAATCAGAAGTTAGAACTTTTACTGATTGGAATGGAAGATGAGGAATGTACAGAATTTCGTTTACAAAATAAAAAATATATATTAAGAGTAAAAGCCTTATATGACAGAAAGAAAACGAAACTGGCATATCAGGTATGGAGGAGAAAGTAAATAATATTGTTAAATTATTCGCAAAGTTATCCGATGGTTTCTATCGGATAGCGTTTCAGTGATAGATGATGATTGGTAACGTTGTTTTTTACACTTGGTTTATACAGGAGGTATTTACAAATGAATTATCCTACAATTGATTTGAAAGCAACAGGTGAACGTATCAAACAGCTTCGCAAAGAAAAGCATTTAAAGGTGCGTGAAATCAGTGAATTTATGGGATTTAGCGAGCCACAGGCAGTATACAAGTGGCAGAGAGGTGATTCACTTCCGACCGTTGATAATCTTTATGCGTTAAGCATATTATTTGAGACGCCAATGGAACAAATTATAATCGTCAGAAGAGAAGATGCAGTAATTGCATCTTCTCTTTTTTGTATATATTTACAATAAAATATTTAGACAAAAGTCTTTTTTTTGTATTATTTTTTGCAGTTTTCGAAATTGTCTAAATGTGAAAAAGAAAGTTTTATTGTTATGAAAAGACAAACAGGTAACAGTTCAGCCAAATCGAGCTTATGGCAGAACGCCATTTTATAGCAAAACATAGTTTTGCTGCAAAGATTAGTTGCGAAGCAACGGGAAAGCAACGAAGTCGCCTTTGCGAATGGCGTGGGAGTGAACAGTAACACTAGATTTGCTCATTCATAGATTTTTATACATTTTTGCTTGCAAAAGAATATATAATTGTGATACATTGGAACAACATGAAAATAATAACAAACTTAGGAGAAAAAAATATGAGTAAGAAGATGGCTAGATTAACAACACTTGTAATAGGAATGTCATTATCTCTCCTTGTAGGATGTGGAGATGCTTCTACAGAGAATGGGAAAGGAAGCGATACAGAAAATAAGGAACAAACAGCTCTGTTAACAACGGATGCTGGTGTGGTTTTAGAAGAAGTTGGAAGTTTTTCGGCTGCTGATTTTTCGATTGTGGATAATCAGATTTATCAAAAGACGGAAAATGGACAGATATTGCATGATTATTTAGGTCGTCCTTTAGGGGAACAGTATTATAATGTCAGCGAATATAATATTTATGCAACATACCAGGACTATTATATTTTAGATGGAGCAGATGAAGAAAATACTCCTCTTGCGAATCTGATGACAGCAGAGGGAGAAAAAATCTTTGAAGAAGACATCATAGGAATGATTAGCAGAATTAACGATACATATGCAGCAGTTTTATTTGCAACAGGGACAACAGAGAATAAAGAAGAAGTGTTGTTTTATACGAGTGCAAATGATATGTCAATTATTGCAGGACCATCAGAAGGAGATACATGGTATACAGGTTATGCAAAACTTTACAATTTAGAAAAGAGAGAATTTATTGAAAATGTAACACTTCCAAATACTTATATGACTGCTATCGGAGAGAGTGTTTTGACTGTGCTTGAAGATGGAAGCATTGTATTGTTTGACAGTAATGGAAATATGATATGGGATGAATTTGATGAAACCTATTATTATGATGGCTGTTATTTTAGCCGTGAAGCAGGGGGACAGGTAGAGATTTGTGATGAAACGATGAATGTACTTTTTACCTTACCGGAAGGATATCAATTATATGAATACAATAACTACAGCAAAAATTTTGTAGCAATTAAAAATGGCAGGGATATCTGGCTGTATGACCGTGATGGAACGCTTTTGTTTGAGGAACCGTTTCAGAGTTTTATCGCTGGAAATGATAATTACTGTTTGGTGCGCAGAGAAGAAGATGGATATGATTTACACTTGTTCTATTATCCAACAAAATTTTATTCTGAGGAGTTGTATGACGGTATAGATGTATCAGAAGATATTGGAGATTATGCTTTTTGTTATTTAGATGGCGTTTGTACAATGTATCAGGGTCAGGAAAAGCAGACTTTAAATGACATTATGTCGACAAGTCATTTAGATAGTTTTGCCTTTACAAAAGCGGATGAGAGCAATGCTTTGTTATATCATTATTATGTGCTGCAGGATAAAGATTTTACAATTAGTGGAGAGTATAGTTCGGAATTGACGGATGCACTTCTGCCTTTAGAAGGTGGTGAGGGACAGGATTATGGTCTTTATGAACTGGTAACAGGAAAGCAGCTTTTCGATTATGTATATGATGATTTTGAGGTATGTTATGGTTATCTGTATGCAAAGAAAGATGGTACTTATACTGTATATAAAATAGAAAGTCCTTTTTGTACAGAATAAATATAGAGGGAGATTCACATGGAAATTTATTACAAAAAAATTAGAAAAGAATCAATCTCATCTATTCTTATTGGTATAGGAATGGTTGCTGTTTCCTGCTGGGGAATTACGGATTATACTGTTGGTTCAGGGGCAGCAGATGAGATGTTTGAGCGTATCATTATGCTGGTAATTTTTGGGTTTCTTATGCTGATGGGGATATTTATGTTTGTTGTATCGATTAAAAGCGTATCCTCTTTAAAAAAGAATATGGAGCGTCTTGGATTGAGTGAAGAAGTATTTGCCAGAGACCTTGCAAAAGGAACAGATTTTTCATCCTGTAATTTGGGAGAACATTATTTGCTGAAATGTAGTGGTGGAACGGATATTATCGTTTTAGATGGGGCTTTGGTGGTATATCCGGAAATAGAGGCTACAAGGAAAAAGGGATATACTCATTATAGTTATCATGTTTATATTACAGAACGTTCCGGAAAAGAAAAAAGTGTAGAAGCGAAAACTCAAGATGAGATGGAACAAATCTATGACAGCATTATGAAAATCGTTCCTTATGCCATTACAGAGAATGACAGTGTAATAAAAGAACTGAGAAAGAAAAATCTTTCAGAATTGATTCGCATTGTAGAAAAACGGAAAGCAGTGTATCATACACAAAGTGCAAATATTTAAGAAAAACAGATTTTTTACTTAGGATAAAATGCGTTTAAATGAAAAAATGAAGCATTTTAGAACGGAGAGAAGATGGGAAATAGAGTTGATATAGGGAATGTTGGTGTAGAGGAAAGTGCTGTTGTCAGGGAAATTGAACGAAAACAGGCAAAACAAAGTATGATACTTTTTTGGATTTGTTTACTATGTTTTGTCATTGGAATTGTTGGAACGATTATTCTTTGGCAAAAGACAAACAACCAGAATATAGAAGGAATAGAGCCTGTCGAGGTTCGTGTTGTAGATGTAGTAAAAAAGACCAAAAAGCTCAATGGAAGAATTTATACAAACTATGAAGTAACCGTAAGATATGATGGAGAAGAATATGAATTGAAAAATGGGGGACATTCACCATGGACTTATACAGGACATGAAGGAACAGCCTATTTGTATAAAGGGCAAATCTATGCAAGTGAAGGTAGTGTTGCTAACAGTACGAATATAGGAAAATTGTATTATGTTTTTCTATTTACTACATTTGGACTTCTTTTTATTACGCCAAGTGTTGGTTCAAAGGCATTTAAGCGTCGAAAAAGAGTAAAAGCATTTGAAGAATAGTTTGTAAAGAATATAATGTGAGAGTCGGTAAACGAAACTTTTGAAAAAGAGTATCGGATACCGACTGTTTTTTTTCAAACCTATACAAAATATTAGACAATTTTCAAAAACTAAAGTATAATAAATGAAATAGATTGAAAAATGAAATATATGGTCATAAGTACAACAACTCATAGAAAAAATGTAACTATTCAGAGTAGTTCAAAAATCCCATTACAAAGCAAGTTTTAATGGATTTTTGTGCCAATGTAGTTGGTTAGAACTATGAGGGTACAGAATAGTTACGAAAAATTTTTTTGTAGTAAAAATTTGGAAAAGGAAAAGGCTGTTTACAGCTAAAAGCTGATTATGAAGAAAAAATCAATCGATACAAATATTCCTGAAGAAGAAATATCAAAAAGGAAACTGGTGGAGTTAGAACGTTCCATTCGCTGGGAAAGACTGGATAATACAGCACATTTATTTCCTGTTATTGCAGGAGAAAGTATGACAAACGTCTTTCGTTTAAGTGTCACCTTAAATGAATTAGTACAGCCCGAATTATTACAGCAGGCTTTGGATATGGTGCTTCCAAAGTTTGACGGCTTTAATCTGCGCTTACAAATGGGTGTATTTTGGTATTATTTTGAAGAAAATGGAAAACCTGCACCAACTGTGAAACCAGAAAAGAAATTTCCATGTCGTTTCATCAAAGCAAACCGAAATAGAAGTTATCTGTTTCGTGTAAATTATTACAAATATCGTATTAATTTAGAGCTGTTTCATGCCCTAACCGATGGAATGGGTGGAATTACCTTTTTAAAAGAATTGGTTTACCAATATTTACGTTTGGCACATCCTGAGGTAAAAGAGAAAGTAGGAGGAGATAAGCTTTCTTATAATACTTCTTTAAGCCGAGAAGACAGCTTTTTGAAAAATTATAGAAAAAGCTCTGCAAAACAATATAAAACACAGAAAGCTTATCAGGTAAAGGGTGAAAAATTAAGAAAAGGCGAGTTTGGAGTCATGCATGGCTATATGAAGATTCCGGAATTAAAGAAAGTCTGCAAATCTTACGGTGTCAGCATTAACGAGTATCTAATAGGCTGTTATGTATGGAGTGTATACAGAGAATGTATGCATGGTATGCCGTCAAGCAGTCCTGTGCGTGTAGCAGTACCTGTAAATTTAAGACCTTATTTTAATTCCAATACCACTAAGAACTTTTTTGCTATGGTATCGGCAGAATTTCTTCCTACAAAAGAAGAATATAATTTTGAAGAAGTTTTACAAATTATCAGAGCCAGTTTAAGAAGCCAAATTACAAAAGAGCATTTAGAAGAACTGTTTTCTTATAATGTATCAAATGAAAAGATAATAATAGCAAGAGCAGTACCGTTATTCTTAAAAAATATTGCAATGAATTTGGCATATAGTAAATCAGCTTATGCAAACACGACAACGTTTACAAATATCGGTAACATTCCTGTAGAGGAAGCTTATCAGCCATATATAGAAATGTTCCACGCATTTTTACCAATGTCAAAAGGGCAGAATTTAAAAGGGACAATTTGTTCTTATGGAGATACGCTGGTGATGAACTTTAGTTATATATTAAAAGATACATCAATACAACGGTGCTTTTTCCGTAAAATTGCAGAAGATGGCATTGCAGTGGAGATAGAAAGTAATGGGGTGACTTATGAGTAGATGCAGACAATGTAACGTAGAAATTCTTGATGAAACAGAACGCTGCCCATTATGTAATTCAGCTTTAGAACATACATTTGAAGTAGAAAATATGTATCCAAATGTGAAGGTACAGACAAGAAAATGGGTACTTCTTTCCAGAATATATTTATTGACGGCGATTTGGATAGAAGTTGTTTTATTTGGTATCAATTATGTAGATAAGTATCAGATTGGATGGAGTTTAGTTGCAGGTTTAATTTTATTATACGGTTATTTGGTCATTCAACTTGCAATATTAGGACAAGGCGGGCATAAACTAAAGATTATTATTTTGACAGCACTAGCAATTGTAGTGATGGTATTGGCAGATTTTCTTATGGGATATCATGGATGGTCAGTAAACTATGTCCTGCCGTCCTGTGTAATTATAATAGATGTTGTAATTGTGCTATTAATGGTAAAGAATCGTAGAAACTGGCAGAGTTACATTATGTGGCAGATTTTAATGCTTTTAGTAAGTATAGGCATGGCTGTTTTATATGTGTTTGGAATTATTACAAGTCCGTATATTATGGTAATATCAGAAATCTTTACAGCATTGTTGTTTACCGGAACAATGATTATTGGCGATAGAAGGGCAAGGATTGAATTATATAGAAGATTTCATATTAATTAAAAGAAAGCAGTCAGCTTTGGCTGGCTGTTTTTCTATGAACGGAAAATAATTATGATAGGAAAATGAAAAATGGAAAAAAAGTGTATCTTATGTCCGCGGATGTGTAACGTAGACAGAGAAAACGGAGAAAAAGGAATTTGCGGACAGACGAATCAATTAAAAGTAGCAAGAGCAGCACTCCATTACTGGGAAGAACCATGTATTTCAGGAAAAAATGGTTCTGGCACCGTATTTTTTTCAGGATGTAATTTACATTGTGTATTTTGCCAAAATGAGCCGATAGCAAATGGCAGTGTTGGGAAAATAATTTCCGAAGAACGTTTAGTAGAAATCTTTTTGGAATTAGAAAAGCAGGGAGCAAATAATATTAATTTAGTGACAGCAGGACATTATATTCTACAAATAAGAAATGCTTTATGTATAGCAAAAAAAAGGGGACTTGCGATTCCAATTGTGTACAATACCAGCAGTTATGAAACCGTAAAAGCATTGCAAAGTTTAGATGGGCTGATAGACATCTATCTGCCTGATTTTAAGTATATGAATACAGTGCTTGCAAAAAAATATTCTCATGCAGAAGACTATCCGCAGATAGCCAAAGCTGCAATTGCAGAAATGGTACGCCAGACAGGGAAACCACGTTTTGATGAAAATGGAGAAGAAGGTTTGTTAAAAAGAGGAACGATTGTTAGACATTTAACAATTCCTGGATGCTTGGAAGATTCTAAAAGAATTTTAAAATATTTATCAAATACTTATGGCAATCAAATTTATATTAGTATTATGAACCAGTTTACACCATTAGAAAATGTAAAAGCATATCCTGAATTAAATCGGAAAATTACAAAAGAAGAATATGATGAGCTGGTAGATTATGCCATCGAGCTTGGAATAGAACAAGGATTTATTCAGGAGGGTGAAACAGCGGAGGAAAGTTTTATTCCGAATTTTGATTGTATTGGAGTATAAGAACGTAATACTTGACGGGGGTTTGTGAATTTCTTATAATGGGATAAAATGTTTTTTGATGTAATTATTTAGAGCAGGTCAAAACACTTGCTGTTGAGTAGTTATTTTTTGACTAAAAGTAAGAGGGGATAGGAAGCGAAAGATGAGGAAGAAAAAAGTACTGATAGTATTGATAGCTTTTATGCTAAGTTTTGCTTCACCGAATTTTGGGGTACAGGCTTCTAATGAAACAGAAGCAAATACCGTTCTTTTGACAGAAACGGAAACGCAGATACTAACAGAAATAGAGCCTATCATAGATGAAACGGAGCTGAGAAAAGAACTTGCGAATAGTTATGTACGCTTAGAAACAAAATATCAAAAAGAAAAAAATATGTCTCGCACAATCATTAGTGCATTGATTTTTGTAATTGTAATTCTTTTTGGTGTATTGGTAAATGTAGTTTGTTATTATCGGAAAAAATTACGAAATATGAAAAGTTCTGTGGTTGGAAAAAGACCATCGGCATTTTTACAGGAAGAAATACCAAAGAAAAAAGCAGAAAAGATATTACAAGGAGAACAGCCAAAGAAAAAAGTAGAAAAATCTTCAAAAGAAGAAGTATCAAAGAAAAAGATACAAAAAACAGAGGTAAAAAATATAAGTCATACTATGTTAAAAGAAGAAATTCCAAAAGAAAAGCTTTCAAAAGAAAAAGTACGAAAAGAAACGGAATTAAAAGAAAAAGCACAAAAACAGAAAACAAAAAAAGTAAAATCAGAAATTGGAAGAAATGGTTTGGAAGTATTTGATTTTAATGATGAGGACTAAGAAAGAGGTAGGACTGACAGATGTCATATACAGCAAAGGCAAAAAAAGCAATTGATACAGCAGCAAGATTATCAAAATCACTGCGCCACAATTATATCGGAACAGAACATTTAATGGCAGGTTTATTAAAAGAAGGAACGGGTGTAGCAGCTAAGGTTTTAAATGAAAATGGCATAGAACTGAAAAAAACATTAGAATTAATGAAAGAATTAATTGCACCAGGAGAAGCTGTTACTGTTTTAGAAGCTGATGGATATTCTCCAAAGGCAAGAAAGGTTCTTTCTGCTGCTGAAAAAGAAGCGGAACGCTTTCGTTCAGATGCGATTGGAACAGAGCATATTTTACTGGCAATTATAAAAGAAACAGATTGTGTAGCTTCCAGATTGTTAAATACCATGAGTGTAAATATACAAAAATTATTTGTAGATACTTTAATTGCTATGGGAGAAGATGTCAACTTTTATAAAGAAGAATTTCAAAATAACAAAGCGGGAAGACGAAAAAATAACGAAGCAACTCCTGTGTTAGACCAGTATTCCAGAGACTTGACACAGCTTGCCAAAGACGGTTGTTTAGACCCTGTTATTGGCAGAGAAAAAGAAATGCAGCGTATTATCCAAATTTTAAGCAGAAGGAATAAGAATAATCCATGTTTAATAGGGGAACCCGGAGTAGGAAAAACAGCGATTGTAGAGGCAATTGCGATGAATATTGTATCAGGAATTGCTCCGGAAGCGATTGCAGGAAAACGAGTATTGACATTAGATTTATCAGGAGTTGTAGCAGGTTCTAAATATCGTGGAGAATTTGAAGAACGTATCAAAAAGGTATTGGCAGAAGTACGTCGTGCAGGAAATATCTTATTATTTGTAGATGAACTTCACACTATTATCGGTGCTGGTGGAGCAGAGGGAGCAATTGATGCTTCAAATATTTTAAAGCCTGCCTTAGCCAGAGGCGAAATACAAATGATAGGTGCAACGACAATAGGCGAATATCGGAAATACATTGAAAAAGATGCAGCATTAGAACGCCGGTTTCAGCCAGTTACCGTAGAAGAACCGACAGAAGAAGAATGTATTGCCATTTTAAGAGGTCTCAAAGGTCAATATGAACGTCACCATAAAGTAAAAATTGCAGAGACAGCAATAACAGCAGCAGTACAGTTTTCTGCTCGTTATATTAATGACCGCTTTTTACCGGATAAAGCCATTGATTTGCTGGATGAAGCATGTGCAAAAGTTCGTTTGATTTTAGCGAAAAACCCAACAGAGCTGACAGAACTTCGTGAAACGATTGCAGAGAAAGAGTTAGAATTAGAACAGTTTTTAGAAACAGGAGATATTATAGCAGCAAAAGAATGTAAAGAAGAAAGAGAAGTTTTAATAAAAACTTTAGAGAAAACAGAAGCAAAAGCAAAGAAAGAAATGCAAAAGAAAAATCTGACCGTAGATGAAGATGTCATTGCAGATATTGTTTCGGGCTGGACCAAAATTCCTGTAAAACGTTTAGCAGAAGATGAAGCCAGTCGGTTGAGAAAATTAGAAAAAATATTGCATAATCGTGTCATCGGACAGGAGGATGCCGTAACAGCAGTAGCAAAAGCAGTACGCCGCGGCAGAGTCGGATTAAAAGACCCACGTCGTCCTGTTGGCTCCTTCCTATTTTTAGGACCGACAGGTGTTGGTAAAACAGAAATTTCCAAGGCATTAGCCGAAGCCATTTTTGGAAAAGAACAGGCAATGATACGAGTGGATATGTCTGAATATATGGAAAAACATAGTGTTTCTAAATTAATCGGTTCACCTCCCGGATATGTAGGACATGAAGATGGCGGACAGCTCAGCGAAAAAGTACGCAGAAATCCATATTCTGTTATTTTGTTTGATGAAATTGAAAAAGCACATCCGGACGTATTTAATGTTTTATTGCAGGTATTGGATGATGGACATATTACAGATTCGCAGGGAAGAAAAGTAGACTTTAAAAATACAATTATCATTATGACTTCAAATGCAGGAGCTCAGTTTATCGTAGAGCCGAAAAGATTAGGCTTTTCTCATGTAGAGGATGAAAAACTAAACTATGACCGTATGAAAACAGGAGTTATGGAAGAAGTAAAACGTATTTTTAAACCGGAATTTTTAAATCGTATTGATGAAACCATTGTATTCCGTTCTTTAAATAAAGAAGATATGAAACAGATAGTAGCCTTAATGTTAAAAGATTTAACAGAACGCTGCAAAAATCAAATGGATATTACCTTAAAAGTACAACCTAGTGTAAAAGAATATATCGTTGAAAAAGCATACGAACCAAAATATGGAGCAAGACCATTACGAAGAAAAATTCAAAGTGAAATAGAAGATGGATTATGTGAAGCTGTTTTAGATGGCAGAGTTAAAAAAGGCAATCTTGTAACAGTTTCTATGAAAAAAGGGGTAATTCATTTTTTAGGAACAGAAAGTTAAATCTTTTTTAAATCGTCCAAAAGTACTGGAAAAGACAGTGTGATTATTATATAATTTCTATATAACAACACGATATTTTATTACAGTAAAATACGAAATATTATGGATATATTTCATACCGTAATGGCATATTTGTACTGTAATAAGAGTTACATCAGATGGATAACACAGGAGGAAAATATGGGAGTAGTAAGCGAATTAATTCGTACAGAAGCAGATGGAACCATTAGTTTTGGCGATTACACACTGAGTAAAAAAGCAAAACTGGACAACTTTGAATTTAAAGGAGATATTTACAAAGTAAAAACTTATACATCCATCACGAAGCTGGAACGCAACGGTGCATTTGTGTATGAATCTGTTCCGGGAACAACTGCTCACAATTTAAATGCAGCAGTAGAGGAAGTTTCTTTTTCAGTAGAAGGTGCTGGAGATGCACAAATTACATTAGAACTTGAGGCGGAAACCGAATATGAGGTTACAGTGGATGGGAATACAGCCGGCAGAATGAAAACAAATTTAGGTGGAAAACTCAGTATCAGCGTAGAACTTGGCACTCAGCCTGTTCATGTAAAGGTTTATAAATGTTAATTGAATAATAAGAGGCTGTCGGGGAGATTTTATAGATTATTTTTAATTCACGACAGCCTCTTTTAATTGGTTATCGTAATAGGAATATTTGTAACTATTCAGATATTTTTTGAAAAGGGAAATGTAACATACAAAATAGTTACAAGGGGTTATATATGGCAAAAGGAAAAACAAATGTTTATTTCTGTCAAAATTGTGGATATGAATCATCCAAATGGATGGGACAATGTCCGGGATGCAGAGAGTGGAATAGTTTTGTAGAAGAAGTAATAGATAAAAAACATACTTCTGGAACAAAAAAGAACAATATATTATCTGAAGCAAAAATTTTACCGTTGTCAGCAATTGAGATGACGAAAGAAGAACGCATTTCTACTTGCATGAAAGAATTAGACCGTGTATTGGGCGGTGGTATCGTGCAGGGGTCTTTGGTATTAGTAGGTGGTGACCCTGGAATTGGTAAATCAACACTATTATTACAGGTATGTAAAAATCTTGCCAGTCAGAAAAAACGTGTTTTGTATATTTCAGGAGAGGAATCTTTACAACAGATAAAAATACGGGCAGAGCGTATTGGAAGATTTGAAGATTATCTGCGTTTACTGTGTGAAACTAATTTAGATGTTATCAAGGGTATTATAGACAGGGAAAAACCAGAAATCGTTGTGATTGACTCTATTCAGACCATGTATAATGAAGATGTTGGTTCTGCACCAGGCAGTGTATCGCAGGTAAGAGAAACAACCGGTACATTGATGCAGATTGCAAAAGGAATGAATATTTCTATTTTTATTGTTGGTCATGTAACAAAAGAAGGAGTCGTAGCAGGTCCGCGTGTCTTAGAGCATATGGTGGATACCGTATTGTATTTTGAAGGAGACAGACATGCTGCATACCGTATTTTGCGAGGTGTAAAAAACCGTTTTGGCTCAACAAATGAAATTGGTGTATTTGAGATGCAGCAAAGCGGGTTGCGTGAAGTGGAAAATCCGTCAGAATTTATGTTGAGCGGACGCCCGGAAAATGCCAGTGGTTCAGTAGTAGCCTGCAGCATGGAGGGAACAAGACCTATATTGGTAGAAGTGCAGGCATTGGTGTGTAGAAGTAATTTTGGAATGCCGAGAAGAACAGCAACAGGTACGGATTTTAATAGAGTAAACCTTTTAATGGCAGTATTAGAAAAGCGGTTAGGACTTAAAATGGGAGATTGTGATGCATATATTAATATTGCAGGTGGTATAAAAATGAATGAACCGGCATTGGATTTAGGAATTATACTTGCATTAATTTCTAGTTATAAAGAAAAACCGATAGATGAAAGGACGATTTGCTTTGGTGAAGTAGGATTAAGTGGTGAAGTGCGTGCAGTCAGTATGGCAGAACAGCGTGTACAAGAGGCAAAAAAGTTAGGCTTTGAAGTTTGCATTCTTCCGGAAGCATCGAAAACGGCAATGAAAGAAATAAAAGGAATTAAATTATTAGGAATTAGAAGTGTAAAAGATGCCATTGACTATTTGAAATAAGAATATGGTATTTGCTCATTTATAGTTAGAGAAATAAAATGTGTAAATTGAATATACAATTTACACATTTTTAAACTAAAAACTTTCTTTTTTAAAAATTCAAATTTAAGGTTGACTTTTTAAAATACGAGTGATATTATTAACGAGCTGTCGCTGATGTGGCAGACAAAATTCGACAAAACATAAGTCAGAAAGAGCATATTGAGTTATCGCAACTGATGAAAAAGTCGAAAAAAGTTGTTGACAAACGCAAGCACTTGTGATAGACTAAACAAGTTGCTGAAACGCAACAACACGATGTTGAAAAACATCAAAAAATAAAATAAAAA
>CAYMHX010000012.1:0-20592 GCA_964390325.1 uncultured Roseburia sp.
ATTTTATTGGTTACATTTCACACCCACGCCAATCACTTGCTGATTGACGTGGGGAAAATGTGATTCAGGAGTTGATTTTTGCTTTGCGAAGCAAATTTTCATGCAAAAATCAATTGTTACTAACAACGGAGTGAACAGTAACGATTCGCAGACTCCTTTAAAGTTTTGCTACGCATATGCTTCAAAAACCTCTGTTTCTGATACACACTCCGCTTTGATTTTCCCCACAAGAAAATTTAATGCCTCTATCACTCTTGGTCTAATATCACCCCCAACCAAAACATACATAATATCATCACCTATCTGAAGTTCCCCCTCATTCAGCCAGACTCTTACATAATAGATTCCTTCTTTTTTGCGGGTTTCTTCAACAGCTAAATCTACTTTCTCTGCATCATAAGAAAACCTCATTCCTATCACTGGTCTTACATCCTTCTTCCCATTTCTTGCCTGTTCCCTTGATGTTTCCCTGACAATTCCATTATGAACAAGGTACATTCCAATTTTTCCTGCTTCAGTATCTGCTTTTGCCTCCTTCATCCATTCATCCATGGAAGGTATTTCTTTTTTTATTGTTATAGGTGCTGCACAATCGGCTGAACCTACAGAAGAAAGCATGTCTAAACCATGTCCTATGGCACCCAGTACTGCACTTAGATTTTCTTTTGCTGCCTTCTCACTGCCCGGCAAATTTACAATGAGACTTTCTCCTCTGATGCCTGCCACACTGCGGGAAAGACATGCCCGTGGAGTAATTTTCAGACTTTCCATGCACATAGCTGTCGATATCCCTCCGGCTTCACGCTCTACAACAGCCAATGTTGCTTCCGGTGTAATATCTCTTGGCGAAAAACCTGTTCCTCCGGTTGTAAGTATTAGTTTTATTTTAAGTTCATCTGCACATTTTATTAATTCCGTTTTAATATCTTTCATCTCGTCAGGAATAATCTTATAGTATTTGACTTCATAATCCGCCTTGTGCAGCATTTCGCAAATTGCAGGCCCACTGGTATCTATTCGTTCTCCCCATGCCCCTTTGTCACTAACTGTAATTACCGCTGCTGTATATTTCACGATTCTTCTTCCTTTCTATGAAAATCTCCATGAATCCCACCTGTTTTATCAAGCAATCGAATATCTGTAATCAAAATATCCTTTTGTACGGCTTTACACATGTCATACACAGTGAGTGCCGCTGTTGAAACCGCTGTTAATGCTTCCATTTCAACACCTGTACGGCCACTGCATGAAACTACTGCACGTATTTCAACAGAACTTCGGCTTTCATCCAGAAAAAGTTCCAAATCAATTCCATTCAGCAGAATGGGATGACACATTGGAATAATATCCGATGTATTTTTCGCTCCCATAATTCCTGCAATCTGTGCTACCGTTAAAACATCTCCTTTTTTCATTCCACCTGATTTAATCAAAGCAAAAGTTTCCTCATTTATTAATACCCTTGCTGCAGCCACAGCAGTACGACAGGTAGATTCTTTCTCACCTACATCTACCATTTTCGCACGTCCCTGCTCATTAAAATGCGTAAAATCATTCTTATTTTTCATAATAAACTCCGTTAATTTATCTATCTCTTCAAAACCAAATTTTGGTACATCTGTCTTAATTTCTTCTATATCAGTTACAACAGCCACATATCTGCTCAAATCATCCGGAAAATCTTTTCCCGTTTCTTTACGACAAATACCTATCTGTGTCAACGGCTCCTTTTTATACCCTTCCACAAGAATCAAATCCACATCATGTACTTTAGCAATTACCTGCTCAAACCGTAGTGGACGCTGTTCAATATATGCCGTCTTTTCTAATGAGCTTACGATAGAAATTTCTGCACCAGCCTGTGTGAACCGCCATGAATCTTTTCCTTCCCGGTCAACATCAATCCGATGAGCATCATGTTTCATCACTGCAACCCGAAGTCCCTGCATTTTTAAATTTTTTATCAGCCTTTCAATTAGGGTTGTCTTTCCCGTGCCTGAGTATGCCGCAAATCCCAAAACAGGTATTTTTTTCATACTTATCCCCCTATCTGATTCATATTACGTCCCGCTTCGCTGCGATGATAATAAGATAATTCTCCATGACATTTTGGTTTACTTAAAATCGCAGCCTGCATCTGTTTCATTACATTTGGAAAATCCATTCCTTTGATAGAATACTCTTCATTAGAATGTAAGCATGGTTTTAACTTTCCGTCCGCTGTCAACCTTAACCGATTACATTGCATACAAAAATGAGCATTGACAGGGCTGATAAGCCCAATATTTCCTCTCGATTCAGGCAATGCATATAATTTTGCAACACCATCATTTTGTGGAACAGGAACAAGGTCTGGAAGTCGTTTTAAGACCACGGAACATGGAATAAAGGCTTCCGGTCCAAACTCTCCTCCATCGTGCATAGGCATGAGTTCAATAAATCTTACATCCACTGTATATTTTTTTGTTAAATCGGCAAGAACTTCAATCTCATCATCATTATATCCACCAAGCAATACCGTATTTATTTTTACTTTATCAAATCCGGCAGACAACGCCGCTTCTATCCCCTGCATTGCTTTATCGTAACATCCGCCTCTCGTAATACAGGCATATTTTTTACTATCCATTGTATCAAGACTGATATTAATACGAGTAACTCCTGCTTCTTTCAATGGTTTCGCAAATTTCGGCAAAAGAGTACCATTCGTCGTCATACACACTTCCCGTATTCCTGAAACCTCAGCCACGCGTCTGCAAATTGAGAGAATATTCTTTTTTACAAGCGGTTCACCACCGGTAATACGAATCTTTGTAATCCCTAAAGCCGCTGCTGCTTCCACTGCCCGAATCATCTCATCTTCATTCAGCATTTCTTCATGCTGCTTTTTACAGATACCCTCTTCCGGCATACAATAGCGGCATCGCAAATTACATCGGTCTGTCACAGACAAGCGCAAATATGTAATATTACGTTCAAATGTATCTTTCATCTTAGTACCTTCCAAATGTGCAATTTGGGAAATGACAAGACTTACACATCTGACAAAGCCCGCCCTCGCCCAAACGAATCAAATCTTTTTTTGTAAACGGAATTCCAGCAAAAATCTGAGGTAAAAATACATCAAACATTGTAGTTGGCAGACTGATTGCTGCTCCCGGAACTCCAAGTATTGCTACATGATTCAGATATGCTGCAAGTGTCATATTTCCAGGCTGTGCCGGTACGCCATGACTTATGATATCGGCACCAATTTCACGGATTGCTGTCGGAGTCAAATCATCCGGGTCTACCGACATTCCCCCAGTGAAGATAAGAAAATCTGCACCTTCTTCCAAAAATCCTTTTGCTGTCTCTACTATCATTTCCAAATCATCATCACATATTGTTACACCCAAAATTTCACAAGGATAATGGGAAAGCTTTGCACGCACAACAGGCTCAAACTTGTCTTTTATGCGACCAGTATAGATTTCAGAACCGGTTATAATGACACCAACCTTTTTATACTGATATTGGCAAAGATCAAGAAGTTTTGTTGTTTTACAAAGTTCCTCAGCCTGAATCATCTGTTCTTCTTGTGTCACCAATGGAACGATTCTCATAGATGCCAGCCTTGCACCCGGTTCTACGGGATAGTGGTCTGGAAGTGTTGAAATTGTAATATCTCCAATCGAATTTATTTTCTGCAAAAGTTCTGTATTTACTCTGAACATCCCTCTTTGGTCAGCAATTAAAAGAACTTTTCCTTCCGATGGCTCAGTATAATGTGCACCTTCTACCGAAGCCATCGCTGCCATACGAAACGCACAATCTTCTTCATGTATTTCACCCACATTTTCTTCCCAGACAAAAACCGTACGTTTTCCCAAATCCAAAAGTTTACTAATATCCTCTTGCTGTATTACATGCCCTCGTTTAAATGCCGCACCCTTAAACCCATCACGCATAGCCGTAATATCATGGCAAAGTGCCATTCCAACAGCATTTTCCACATCTATCTTTCTCATATCAAAAATCCTTTCAGTTCTGTATCAGCAGGCAATGAACCACTGCCCGCAGGAATAATAGCCATCGCATTACATCCTATTGTACTGCTCAAAACCACATTTCCCTGTTCTTTTGAAATTCTCATACATACAACTCCATCCGAAAATTCCAAACTTCCTCGTAAAAACCTCGTTCCAGGGCTTTTCTTTTTAAAACCATCTTTCAATCTGACAGTAATTTCAACCGGAAGAAAGTCTTTATAGCCGCAAAGTTTTTTCATTGCCGGACAGGCAATGGCATAAAAATTTGTGATAGCAGATGCCGGATTTCCCGAAAGACCACAAATAAGCTTACCATCCTTAACCCCATAGGCACATGCCATACCCGGTTTTATATCTACACCTTGGAATAATACCTCCGCACCTGCCATTTCCATTGCTGCCGGAGTTAAATCATAATCTCCTACAGACACCCCGCCAGTCAATAATAATGCATCGCATTCCTTCAATCCTTTTAAAATCAATTTACAAATTTCTTCTGTGCTATCTTTTACACTGCCTAAAATAACCGGTCTACAGTTAATCTTAGCAAGTGCAGCACTCAACATATACCGGTTAGAATTATAAACCTTGCCTTGTTCTGATTCTGCCCCTACTTCCAAGAGTTCACTACCTGTAGAAATGATTCCAATTTTAGGATTTCGGTATACCTGCGGCATTGAGATATTCTGTGATGCCAGCGTTCCTGCCAGCCCCGGATCAATCAAGGTTCCACATTCTGCTAAAATATCACCAATCTTTACATCTTCTCCTGTTCGTACAATATTATCTCCGCTTGACGATGGCTTAAAAATTGTGACTAACTCTTTCGTAAATTCTGTCAACTCATATTTTGTCACAGCATCTGCTCCCTTTGGAATTGGTGCTCCGGTAAGAACCTTAACCGCACATCCTTCCGTTACCTCATAGTGAGAGATTTCTCCAGCCGCAATTTCCTCCAAAATCCGCAGCGTAACAGGATGCTCCGGTGCTGCCTTCTTTGAATCTATAGAACGAAACGCATATCCATCATAAGGTGAACGGTCAAATGGCGGGACATTCTCCGTCGCAGCCAAATCCTTACCAAGAATACGTCCCGAGCAATTTTCCAGTGAAACAAGCTCTGTTTCAACAGGTTTTGTTCTACTAAGCAATAAATCTCGTGCTTCAAAATATGAAACTAATTTTTTCATATCAATCATTACTCCTCCAATAAAAGAATTGCATCCGATGGAAAACACACAGTAAGCCTTGTACTCCTCATCTGTTTCCAATCACTTTTATTCATTTGAATCCCAATCTGTGTTTTCACATTTTTGTCCATTGGATGTAACATAACCGTATAAGAAAATGGATTCTCAATTTCTCCCATAACCTTACAGTTTATCGTATTTTCATCCTTCTCAGACGAAACTTGTACATCATGCATGCGAATTCCCACATATTTCACATTTGATGTAACCCCAAATACACGAAGCATCAAATCCCAATCATTTGCATAGATATGTTCTTCATCAATCATTTCTGCTTTGGAAATATTTTTGCAGCCTGTTAATATGGCACCATTCTTTGTTTTGGGATTGTGAAAAACTTCGTGTTTATTTCCAATTGTTTCAATTATTCCATTTCGCATTGTCGCAATACTGTCCGAAAGCCGAAATACTTCATCTCTATCATGCGAAACAAGAATTACTGTTTTTCCAAATTTTTTCATAATTTCTTGAATTTCTCTTTCCAATTGGAATCTTAGAAAGCTGTCAAGTGCAGAAAATGGTTCATCCAGAAGCAACACTTCTGGTTCATTTGCTAAAATACGAGCTAATGCTGTACGCTGCTGCTGCCCTCCCGAAAGCTGATATGGTTTCTTTTTCTCCATTCCAGCCAGATTCATTGCACGAATGAATTCCTGAACAATCAAATCTTTTTTCTTTTTATCCCTTACACCACAGGCAATATTCTGTTCCACTGTCATATTAGGAAATAGTGCATACTGCTGAAACAGATATCCTACTTTTCTTTTCTGTGGGGGAAGATTTATTCTTTCTTCTGAATCAAATAACGTGACTCCGTCTAATACAATCTTTCCTTTATCCGGTTTCTCGATTCCGGCAATACATTTTAATGTTATACTTTTTCCACAGCCAGAAGCTCCTAAAATTGATAAAATCTCATTTTTTGCTTCAAATTTAACTTTTAAATGAAAACTACCATATTTCTTTTCTATATCTACAGAAAGAGCCATATTAATCCACATCCCTTCCTGATTTTTTCTTTTCAAGCATATTAACAATTAGCAGCACTACTGCCGATATAGCCAAATTAAGCATAACCCACTTAAATGCCTGTGCATCATCATTAATACGCCACAATTGATAGACAGTTGTTGAAATTGTGGCAGTTTTTCCAGGCGTATATCCCGCTATCATGCTCGTAGCACCATATTCTCCTAATGCACGTGCAAAAGCAAGCACCGTTCCTGCCAAAATTCCTTGTTTACAAAACGGCATACGGATACGCCAAAATATATAAACATTACTAAGTCCAAGTGTCTGTCCGGCATAGGCAAGTGTTTCATCAAAAGATTCAAATGCACCTCTTGCTGTACGATACATCAGCGGAAATATAACAACTGTTGTTGCAAAAATCGCTGACCACCATGTCATGGTCAGTTTTACTCCATAAGTTGCTAAAAACCAAGCACCAATCATTCGCTTTGGTCCCAAAACCCGAAGTAAGAGATACCCCACTACCGTAGGCGGAAGCACCAATGGCAATGTAAGAATGACATCCAAAATTCCTTTCACAACTCTGGGAGCTTTTGCAATATAATACGCAGTAAATATACCGACAAAAAAGGTAATCATTGTACTAATTCCTGCAATTCGAAATGAATTGAGCAGAGGAAACCAATCCATAAAATTTCCCTCCTTTTATTCATTTGCTGAAAAATTTAGTTCAATGGTGAAAATCCAACTTCTTCAAATATCTTTGAAGCTTCCTCACCTGTCAGATAATCAAGAAATGCTTGTGCTGCCTTGGTATTTTTGCTGATATTTAAAACAGCCGCCGGATAAATAACCTGACCACACATTTCCGCTGTTGCAGTATCTACAACTGTCAATCCTGCTGAATACGCATCTGTTGCATAAATAATCCCACAGTCAACCGCCATTTCAGACACCTGTGTTGTAACTTCTTTTACATTTGTTCCATAAGTAATACATCCTGCATTCGCAAGTTCTTCCTCATTAAGTTCATAATAAGTAAAGATTTTCTGTGTGTACTGACCTACCGGAACATCTGCATTACCCATGGCAAGCATAATGGTATTCTCTTTCAGCCCTTTCACAAGGTCATCATAAGAATTAATTTCTTTCGGATTTCCTTCCGGAATTGCTAGGGCTACCTTATTTTCCAGTAAATCAATCCTGCTTCCCTGCAAAACAAAATCAAGACCATCCGGATTTCCCTCTTCATCTACTGAGATGTCAAGTGCATTCATCTGCTTTGGTGCTGCTGAGATAAATACATCACACTCTGCGCCTTCTTCTATCTGGGTCTTAAGTGTTCCCGAAGAATCAAAATTAAATACCAACATAACATTCGGTTCGACTTGCTTATAGAGCTCAGCAATTTCACTCAGCGTTTCCGTCATAGATGCAGCTGCAAATACGATAAGCTCAATATTTGCCGCTTCAGACTCTATTTCATTAACATTGGAAGTAGTGGTGTCGTTACTTCCGCAGCCAACAAACAAGCCCATTGTGATGCAAAGTACAAGTAACATAGAAATCATTCTTTTCATTAGATTGTCCTCCTAAAAAATAATTAAAAAAGTCCGTCTCCCATGAAAAGAAACGGACAACAAAAACACCTAAGGTACACCACTCCCTCAGTTTTTATTGTATTCCGTCTCCTTTTCAAATCGGAAGGTCGCCTCGTTTCCAAATGCGGCCCTAAAACCAGTTATTCCGGTACGGCTCAGACACCATAGCTTTGCCTTAGGTGAAAAAGCTCGAAGACAGTCTTATTTTCAAAAACAGTAACTATCAATTCGCTGATAATCTTCAGGCGTATTAATATTTTTTAATTGCTGGCTATCTTTGAAATCAAGAGTGATATATTTCACCCGTATTTTATTCAGAACCATCATCATACGGTTATTGTCAGCCAAAATCTGTTCTTCCAAAACAGGCAATATCGATTTCTGATAAACACCGCATAACGGATGCTTTCTTCCATCTGCCGTAACTGCGATAATTGCATCAATATCTTCGCTCATATACCCACAGAGGTCTTTTACCAAAGACCTCTGAAGCAAAGGCATATCGCAGGAAACACAAAACATGGCATCGGATTTACATACAGACAAAACTGCATGCAATCCTCCTATCGGTCCTCTTTCAGGATATCTATCCGGAATGATACTCCAAAAAATATCCTTTATATCTGACCGATTTCCCCTCGCAATCACTTTTTCTTCAAAATCTTCCAGTTCATTGCAAAGTTTTTTTATAAAATTTTCACCGTCAAATGTAAGAAGGGCTTTATCCGTTCCCATGCGGGAGCTTTTCCCTCCTGCTAAAATAGCACAGCCAATTTTCATACTAATCCTCATTTTGAAGCGTTTACTCTTTAAAACGCGAGCCGAATCTCAAATTCGGCTCTGCGATTAAGGGATTTGTGGCGCTTCGTCACAAATCCTGCGTTTAAAAATAGTATATCAATACTATTTTTCACGCTAACCCTTTACTTACGTTCAATTTTAAGAGCCATAATAACCAGATTTAAAAGAACATATCCGACAATCATTGTTGTAAGATAAATCTGTATTCCGCTAATCTGCTTTACCACATTTGCAAAAGCTTCGTTACCTGCTGTCGTTAAAAATGCTGCCATTTTCTGACTTGCAACAATACCAATTGCCATTGGGAAAGTAAGTCCTGCAAATCCGGGTGTAAACTGGAAAGAGAAGAACTTTGGAAGTTTTATCGCAATAAATAATAGTGAAGCAAGTACACAGGCATATAATACATATACCATAGCTGCATTTGGATTCTGAATGACATTTAAGTAACTTACGACACAAAGAGAGCATGGTGCAAGTACAACTGCCATGGTATGATATACAGGCGGTTTTACTTCTACTTTCATAAGTCGCCAAATCATAATTGGAATAATGATAAAGTAAATGATAATACCATAATATACAATATACTTTAAAATTCCTGCTGCATTCATCGCTCCACCAACTACGCAGCTTACCATGATTCCATTGTAAGTAACAAACCAGCTTGGAACAAACGTATTAATATTACGCTCTTTGATTACATTGCGGTATGTAAATATTAAAATATGACATGCATGAATGATAATCGCTACTGCCCAAAGACCTTTTCCCAGTGCCGGGATATAGTCAAAATAATAGCTGCCAAGAATCATCATCATCATATCAAAAGCCGCATACAAACTGCATGGAACCGTATTTTTATATTCATTTATACAGGTTTTCGGATATTTAATGATTTTTACAATATAGAGCAATAAAACAATCGTTGCAGCCCACATTGTTAAGTGACGAACCCACGCATAACCCATACCGTTAAATACATTACTTAATGTCAATGCTCCTACAAAAGTAGGCAGCACAGGTACAGGCATTCTTTCTAATCTTTCCATCATAATAACTTAACCTCACTATCTCTCTTCAAAATAGAATTCAAAATTCTCTTTTGTATTGAAGAAATCTGAATAATCTACATCAAAAATCGGTTTCTTTACTTTTGTTATGTCAATTTTTCTGGCAATCAGCTGCTGTAAAATTCCGCCATAAGCTAAATCTCCCTGCAAGATAGCGCCCACGATTTTTCCATCTTTGTGAACAATCTTCTTATAGGAATCCTTTGTTTCAAGAATCTCTACCGAATAGCTGTCATCCTCTGGATTTACATTACCAAGAGCCATACTTGGAATACCAAGGAAATTCATTGTTGATTTACTTGCAAAGAAATCTGTTATCTTTCTTGGAACTCCTACCATATTACTTGCTGCGATGATACTCTCTTTTACTGCCACTGGCCAAATCGGACTCATACCGGAAACATCACCTGCAGCATAAATATCGTCATTGCTTGTCTTACCGGTTTCATCATAAACAAGTCCGAATTTACTTACTTCCAATCCTGAGCCTTCTAAAAAGCCTACATTTGCACGGACACCTGTTGTAATCACTACATAGTCACATGGAATATTTGTTCCATCGTTAAGAACAACAGAAGTTATCTTTCCTGCATCATCCAAAATTGCTTCCGATACCCCTGCTCCATAATATTGAACAACTCCTCTTTCTGTAAATGCATCCTCATAGGTCTTTGCTGCTCTTGGATCAAGCTGTTTTACAAGCATCCATTCTGCCATTTCTACAATAGTAACGTTTACACCAAGTTCCACTAACCCACTCACACAGTCCATTCCAACAAGTCCTGCACCGATAACCAATATGTTTTTATGAGTTTTGGTAACTTTTTTTAAAGTTTCAATGTCATCAACACTTCTAAATCCGATAACATTACTTGCTTCCTTTAAATTTTTTATCGGTGGAATAAATGTACAAGAACCGGTAGCAATCAGAAGCTTATCATATGTCACGGCTTCTCCATCCTCTAATACAACCATCTTTTCTTCCGGTTTTACACCAGTACAGGCTTTTCCTTTTATCCATTGTACTTTATAAAGTTCTTCAAAATTTGTTTCTGCAAAATTCAACTCTGGAAGTGTTCTGTGACCACTAAGATAATGGTGCAGAATACAACGTGAATAAATTTCTTTGTCTTTGGAAATCAATATAATTTCGCCTTCTTTATCCAGTTTCCGAAGTTCTCTGATTCCATTAATGCCTGCAGCCGAAGCACCAATTACTACATATCTCATTTTTCCACCTCCTCAACTGTGATTGCCCCCATTGGACATTTTTCAACACACATTGGATTGCCGGTTCCATCTTCACTTCTATGTACGCACATATTGCATTTCATGATTTCAAGCTGTTTGATACTGTCATATTTTAAGATTCCATATGGACAGGACATGATACACATATAGCAGCTCGCACAATGCTCTTTGTTATATTCAACATATCCTGTTTTTGGATTTTTCTTCATAGCACCTGTCATACAGGTATATACACATTCCGGTCTGTCACAGTGACGGCAGAAAATTGGTGCCGGTTTTGTTTCACTGTCGATAACAACACGGTTTCTGGCATCTCCACTCTCTGTTTCGTGGCTGACAACACAGGCTGTTACACAAGTAAGACAGCCAATGCAGCGGCTTCTGTCAATTTTAATACGATACATAAGCTACCTCCTACTATTCTTCGCATTTTTCAAAACGGACTGGTGTTGCTTTATATGAAGGCTCTTTTGAATAAGTGTCATATAAAGAAGGGGTCAATTTATTACATTCGATATAATGGATTGGCGCATACAGTTCTTCATACTGAACATTGTCTGTTACCTTTACATGGAACTCTGCATCCTGTCCATTTGCAGAATATACACGAATCAAATCCATTTCTTTGATACCGCTGTCTTCTGCTTTTTTCGTATTCATATAGAGATATGCTTTTTTAGCAGATACATCTTCTACAAACTTTACTTCCTTTGTACGGCTTTGTGTATGCCACTGACCAACACTTCCGCGTCCTGTATTAAGAACCATTGGGAACTCTTCTGTCATTGGAAGAGGATTTTCATGTACTTCTTCGAACATAAACTGTGCCTTTTTCGATGGTGTAAAGAATTTTCCATCTTCGTAAAGTCTTCTCTGTTCTTCTTTGTTTGCTTCTTCTTTTCCTTCCGGATATGGCCACTGGATACCATGTGAATTTTCCAGTGCTTCCCATGTAACACCTGTAATATCACATGGCATATTTCTGGAACATTCCCGCATGAGATTAAAACAGTCTCTTGGTGTTTCCCAACCTTTTAACTCATCGCCCATGCCTAATGCTTTGCCGACACCGAGGATTGCTTCATAGTCCGAAATTTCGTTTTCACCTCTTTCAAGTACCGGACGCATTGCGGAAAGACGGCGTTCTAAGTTAATATAAGTACCTTCTTTTTTAATACCCGGAACAACTGGGAAATATACCGTACACTCTTCTGCACTTTCAATCGTGTCATAAATATCCTGAACCACAAAAAGTTCCAGCTTTTTCACAGCAGAGGCAAAAGTTTCATTATTAGTCCAGCTATGTCTTGGATTTGTACACAAAATCCAAAGGGCTTTTATTTCACCAGCATTGATACCTTCAATAATCTGGTTATAGGTTTTTGTTGCTTTTTCTGCAAGTTTACTTTCATCTACACCAAGAACTTCGGCAATACGTGCTCTTCTTGCAGGATTTGTAAAATCTCCTCCACCATAGAATACGGCTGTGTTACTATATGCTCGTGAACCCATCGCATTACACTGTCCTGTGATGGAGTTTGCACCTGTTCCCGGTTTTCCAATGTTACCTGTCATTAATGCAAGATTGATAATTGCCTGTGCTGTACGCACTGCTTCATAACCCTGATTCACGCCCATAGTCCACCAGAAAGATACTTTCTTTCCATTATGTATTAATTCTACAAGTTCTAAAATCTGCTCTTTACTAAGACCTGTTCCCTCTACTCCACGTTCCAATGTGTAATTTTTCACAAACTCTTTAAACTCAGTAAATTTTTCTGTATGTTCTTCGATAAATTTGTAATCCAGATAGTCTTTTTCAATCAACTGGTTTGCAATGGTGTAAAGTAATAGCAAATCACTTCTCCATTTAAGACCATACCAGTAATCCGCATTCATCGCTGTTTCCGATTTTCTAGGGTCAATGACAATCACTTTATGTCCAGGCACCTTGTTATTTTTTACTCTGCCCCATAAAATCGGATGTGCAACAACCGGATTAGAACCGATAAAAATAATAGTATCTGAGAGTTCTAAATCATTTAATGTATAACCAGGTGCATCAAAACCATAGCTTTGTTTATGTGCCACTACTGCTGTTGCCATACAAAGACGTGTATTTCCATCTACGTTTGCCTTTAAATGGTCACGCATAACATGTCCAAAAAGAGCAAATTCTTCTAATGTAAGCTGACCTGTACTGATACCTGCAACACTTTCCGCACCGTACTTTGCCTGAATTTCTTTTAATTTGTCAGCTACATGCGAAAATCCTTCCTCCCATGAAACCTCTTTGAAGGTTCCATCCTCCTGACGAATTTTCGGAAGGCTGTTTGGTTTTACTGTCTTTTGCTGTTTATCTAAAGAAAGTCCCTTGATACAGCTGAAACCATCATTAACCGGATATCCTTTGGTAGGAACAACCTTTACAATACGGTCATTTTCTACATAAAAATCAAGGTTACAGTCAATGGCACAATAATTACAAGTAGATTGAATTTTTTTCATGCTATTTCTATTCCTTTTCTATATATTCACTATTTTCAATCAGAATTGCTCACTTTGCTGAGCGATTTGTGCATGCACCATGCTGCTCTTGCATGTGTGCATCAATTTTACGAAACTTCCATGCTGAATATATTTATAGTGTTATCAAAGAATACAGGCATGGAAGTTTTGTAACTATTCAGTACTTCATAGTTACTTCCTTTCTTTTATTATCTGTCAAAATGAATACCGCTCCAGTATACACAATCCTTCATGATTGTTTCCGGCATCAATTCCACATCTTTGAGTGCCCATTTTTTATATTCTTCAAACCCTACACGGTCGATAATATATCCAATGTGTTCTTTTCTTCCCGGCGCATTCGGAGAAATATATTTATCAACAAAATCGTATGTATTTAAAATAATCTTAATGATATTTTCTGCATCAGCCCAAATAAGGAAATCTTCACCAAGACGCGGATTTTTCTTTCCTGTACGTCCCATAATGGTAAGTTTATAGTATTTCTTTTTACTTCTTGTAAACGCTCTTGTTGGACATTTTGTAACGCAGACACCACAGCCAATACATTTTTCCGTATCTCTTACAATTTTATAGTTTTCCACCCGAAGCGCATTTACAGAAAGACTTTTACATCCTTTCACACAGGCCTGACAGTTTACACAACGATTTGGGTCATACTGTGGCATTGTCATTCCGATAATACCAAAGTCGTGCATTCGTGCTTTTCCACAGTCATTCGAACATCCTGTTAATCCAATCTTGAAATGAAGGTCATTCGGAAATACCTCTTTTTCAATCTGCTTTGCCAATTCTGCCGTATTGTAATTGGCAAACGGACAGACATTACTGCCAATACAGGCACTAATATTTCTTGTTCCGGATGCCGGATAGCCGGTATGCGGCTGCTCCTGATTGATTTCTAAGGTATCAATGATTGGCTGAAGCTTTTTATTAATTTCGTCCATGTCTTCCAATCGGATACCTTCTATTTCAAATCCCTGTCTGGTTGTCAAATGGATAAAACCATTTCCATATGTCTGTGAAATTTCCTGTATTGTGCTTAATACTTCTGCATTTAAGTAACCGCCCGGAACACGGATTCTGGATGCACCAATCCCACGCTCTTTGGAAACGCGGAACGCATTTTTCTTTAATTTCTTTGTATTAATATCTAATCCCATTCCGATACCTCCTAGTCGATTAAATTTTTTCCGTCCACATAATTAAATACCGGACCGTCAAGACAAATATAGGTAGAACCAATCTTACAATGACCACATTTTCCAAGTCCGCAGCACATCTTTCTCTCATGCGAAATCCAAATATTTTCTTCCGGCACTCCTAACTTCAAAATTTCCATTACCGTAAATTTAATCATAATCGGCGGTCCAACGCAGATAAATGCTGTATTTTTGATATCTTCAAATTTCAAATCAGGAATATATTTCGTAACCATTCCTACAGGACCTTCATAATCTTCCGGTGCTGTATCTACCGTTTTAATTACCTGGATCTGTTCTTTCCAAAATTCAAAATCCTCTTTAAAAAGAACATCGTTTGGTGATTTAAAGCCTGCGATTAATGTAGTGCTTACTGCTTCCTCTGTATGATGAGCAAAATAATCTACTACGCCTCTTACCGGAGAAAGTCCCGTACCTCCGGCAATCACAAAAAGCTCTTTGTTCTTATAATTATCAATCGAAAATCCATTCCCATAAGGTCCGCGGATAAAGAACTGGTCACCTACATAATTTTCAAAAATCTCGTTTGTTACCTTACCTACACGGCGAATGGTAAAATCCACAGTGCCTTCACCAATACCGCTTACAGAAATTGGTGCTTCTCCATACTTTGGAATAGAAACTTCAAAGAACTGTCCCGGTTTTGCAACACCGTCAAAGGTCATACGGAAGGTATACTCTAAATCTGTATGTTTAATTACTTCTTTTATAGTTGAAAGCTGGGGAATGTAATGATTTGTCATGTTTCACTCTCCTCCTTTGCCAAACGATTGATACAGTTGGAATAAGAAATATATTCCGGACAGACATCATCACAACGTCCGCACCCGACACACATTGGATAACCAAAACGTTCTTCATAATCATAAATCTTATGCATTACCTTAAAACGCATTCTCTCTCCCTGACTCTTGCGAAATCCATGACCACCCGCCATCTCCGTGTAGCCATCAATCTGACAGGATGCCCATACTCTTCGTCTTTCTCCCACTTTTGCATTATCTTTATAAAAGATATCCTGCATAGTAAAGCATGTACAGGTAGGACAGACAAAATTACAGCGTCCGCAGGCAATACAGCGGTCTCCATATTCTTTCCAGATTTCTTTTGTAAAGCTTTCATTCGACAAAGTTTTAGGAAGTGTTACTTTCTCCTGATTCTCTGTTACATAGTCTGGTGTCACATCTGCACGTTCTGCCTCTGCCATATCTGCTTCCAATGCATCCCATTTTAAATCCATGGTGACAACATCATCCTTTACTTTGATATAAGCATCATACTGTTCGGCTTTATTTGTACCCATACTTACACAAAAGCCCGAATCGCAGGTAGTTTCACAGCCCATAAGAATGAATTTTGCACGTTCTCTGATTCTTGCATAATAAAAGTCTTCAAATCCGTTTTTGAGATAAATTTCATCCAAACGTTTTACCGCATGAATGTCGCAGGCCCTCAAAAAAATCAAAATATCTTTTGTTGGTCCCTTTGGAATCATGGTCTGATCTTCTGTAAAATAAAACAATGTTTCATTAATTGCCAGCAGAACCTCTTTGAAAGAATAATCCGACTTTTTATTCCATTCAATGTCGTCTAAACTGCCCACTTTTCCATAGCGGATAATGTCCGTATCCGAAAAGCAGCCTTCTCCTTCCATCAAAACAGGTGCAAAAATGTCATATTTTTCTGCCCATTGATGGAAAATACCATTTGCCGTTTTTCTTGATAATTGGTATCCCATATTTGACTCCTTTCTCCTAAATCACATACTATTGTTAATATTTTATCAAATAAAAAAAGAAAATTCTGTGAGTTATGTCACAGAATCTTCTTAAATTTTCAAAATTTTTATTCAACTTTACCAGTTTTATAAAATGCTTTCAATTTATCTGCATTTATAATGACAATCCTCTTCTTATTTACCTTTATCAAACCATACTCCGCCAATGTAGAGCATACCCTTGAGGTTGTTTCTCTTGGTACACCAAGCATATCTGCTAAAAAAGTAATCGTCATATTGATGTCTATTTCTCTGCCTTCTTCTACATCAATCCCAAAATCTCTGCAAAGCTTCCAAAGCTTCGATGCAAGCTTTCGTTCCAGATAAACACTGCTCATCGTATTTTTTAACTGATGGCTGAGACGCCACATTTTTCGCTCCTGTGCCTCTAAGACATTTTCTGTCAGCTTAAAATCGGCTGCCATTTGTTTGATAAACTCAGCAACAGGTATCACAAAAATTTCACTTTTTTCAAGCGTTTCACAATAGATGGAAGTCATACAGTGATTAAACACATGCTCATTCAGTAAGATATCTCTGCCAAAAATAAATAAAATTTTTCGCTTCCCTTGATGAGTCAAATTGTACTGGATCGATTTTCCTGACATTTGAATATACACATGTGCTACCGGTTCTTTTCCTCTTATCAATATCGTTCCCTTTGCGTACTCATGAACTTTGCCAACTTTCCATAAATATTCTAATGTTTCAGGGGCTACTCCATGAAAGAATGTCAGTTCAGCTAACGGATTCTTTTTTTTCATTTTATCTCTTGTTTTCCTCTTTCTCCAAATAGGATTTTTATAGAATCATTGCCTGTTTTTCCTAATCATATTTCCAACGTAACTATTCACCTCTCTATTCACTTATGCTTCCTACACCATCCCAAAATACTTCAACGCTTCCATTATCACCTGTTCTTTCTCCGGCATACACTTCGGCTACTTTGCATTTTCAGACTTTGCCTTATTATAATTCTCCCTCTCAATAATTCAACGCTTCTGTTTCACCTGTGCGATATTCAAGGAAGAAACATTCAATCCAGTTTGCTCTTTCACATATTCTTTAATCTGCGAATAAGTAGCCCCTTTTCCAAAATCAGCCAAGTCCATATCTTCTAAAGAAATCTCCACTTTAACCTTTTTGGAGTTGATTTCTCCCTTGGAAAGCAAGACAACCGTCTCGACTGTATTTTCGACGGGCAACCGAATTGCATTACCTTCTTAAAATCAATACTTTTCCAACCTTTTTAATCTCTGTTAGTCCGTCTAGTAAATATTATTTAAATCGATATTTACCTTTTCCATGCCCTATTACCGGTATAATCACACTACTATCCAGTAATAGTTTTATCAACTTTGATGCACCTGAAGATTTCAGGCCTGTAATATCTTCTACCATCGACCTTCCAAAATATGCATCTTTTCCACATTTTAAAAATATTTTTATCGCATGATTTATAGTTTTTTCTGAAATCATATTTGAAAAGATTAACAGCTTATTTCGAATGTCCACTTTTACACTTTCAATGTCCAATTTTGTGCTCTCAATATCCACTTCTATTTCAAATATTCCACTAATATGCATCGAACGATTATGAAGCTCATTTTTCTCATCTAACAACAAATTTCTCAAAAACAATTCCAAATACACTGTTGTCTCATGAACACCATTTTTTAAATCATTATAATTTGCTCTAACAAGTGCATTTCTAAAAAACCAAGCATTTTCTGCAAAAATATCATTGGTTCCATCAAATCCAAGAGTTCTTAAATATTTGATAAAAAATACTGCTGTAGTTCTTGTATTTCCCTCTTCAAATACATGAATCTGCCATAATCTTGATACAAAAACTGCCAGATGATGAATAATCTCATCCATAGTCAGATTCCTATAACTAAACTTCTTTTCCTCCGAAAAATCATACTCAAGTGTTGCTCGAAGTTCTGATGCACTTCCATAAAGAACAGTTGCTCCATTAAGAACCCATTCTTTTTTTGTAATGTTATAATCTCTTAATTTTCCTGCATGTCCATAAATCCCTGTAAACAGTTTTTTATGAATTGAAATATACTCATTTGGAGTAAAACTAAATGCCTTTTCCGACAGAATTTTTGCAATTCTAACCGCAACCTTATCTGCTTCTTCTGTACGATCATCTGTATCAGCTTTTGGATTTTCTTCATAATAAGTATTAAGAAGTTCCTGTGCTTCATCAATAGAAATATCACCTTCAATATTTTTTATTGCAGTATCAATCAAATACTTAGATGTTTTTAATCCATCAACCGCCTGAAGCCCAATTGCAGTATGCCAAGCATAACCTTTGTCTCTTTTGTTTGGTTCTGATTGTTTTATATATTCTTTAAAAGGATCTTTATTCATCACGAAACACACTCCGTTCCATATTAGACATTCTGCTGTCGCTTTACCTTTTGTAATTCTTCAACATCTATAGAAAGTTTTACATGAGCATCTGGTTTTCGGTTGCCCAATCGCTCTAAAAGGCAAATTGTTTCGACTGTCTTTTCGTTGGGCAACCTAATTGCCATACTCTCAACGCCTTTATAAAACACTGGAAATTCAAAATTTATCTGTTTCACGATGCGTCCATCCTCCATTCGCTCCGGATATAACTCGATGCTTTCTATAAAATCTTGGAAAAATTCTTTTTTCTCCAAATCCGTAAGCTCATAGTACATTTTATCAAAGAATTGTAAAATTTGATAGACCTGTTTTGATGTAATTTGTTTTCCATATGCACGATTTATTTTTTCATTGATTTCTTTCAGTAGCTCATCGATATCTCCAATCTTGTCGTATAGGTTATCCAAACGATCCTGCATATCTTGGTACTTTCTGTAATAATGCTTATCAGTAACATCCAGTTTATCAAGCATGTTTATCAGTTTGTTTTTAGCACCGGACAGCTGACGGAGCTGACTACGTAACTGCTCTCTTTCTTTTTCCAAAACGGAAACATCCACTCTGGTGTCCAACTGCCTTAAGATAAATTCGCCGCACTCCGAATTATTCACAATCGCAGTAACCATTTGTTCTACTTCACGATTCAGCTCGTTTTGGTTCAATGATGGCTTGTAATCACAGAAATCTGTTTCATTGATTTTCTTTCGGTGCTTGCATCTGTAATAGAAATCATCCTGATACTCTCCGGTTTCCTTATTGGTTCGTCTTCGTACAGTACCGGACATCCCCGTTCCGCATATCGGACATTTCAGCAATCCGGATAAAATATGCTCATGCTCCAAGCTGTGTGTCTTATTCCATTTCACACCGGTTTCTCTTCTGATTTCCTGTGCGCTCTCCCATAAATCCAAATCAATGATGGACTCATGAATGCCATCTGCCAGAAGAAAATCATCACATGATACTCTGTGGTATTCATCTCTGGTTCCCTTGACTTTCTCTGTCTTGCTTTTCCCGTATGCAATCTTTCCTATATAAACAGGATTATCCAAGATGTTCTTTATCAGACCTCGGCTGAAATAATTCAACTCATGTTTTCTGTTCTTTTTCTTCTCATATCCATGCTGATTCAAATAATTACTGATAGATTGTGTTCCCATTCCGCCATTGACAAACTTCTGAAAAATAATCCTCACAATCTCTGCTTCTTCCGGATTTACAATCAAAGTTCCATTTTTTGAATCAAGGTCATAACCAAATGGAGCAAGACCACTATTCCATTTTCTCTCTCTGGCCTTCTGCTTTCTTCCTTCCATTGTCTGAACCAGAATGTTCTCACGCTCAATTTCAGCAACTGCAGATAACACTGTGATAGTAAGTTTTCCGGAATCCTTGGATGAATCAATACCATCTTCCACACAGATAAGATTTACTCCAAAATCCTGTATGAACTGCAAAGAGTTTAGAACATCCGCTGCATTTCGTCCAAATCGGGATAACTTAAATACCAGAATATAATCTACACCATCTTTATCATCAGCCACATCTTGCAGCATCTGCGTAAACTCAGGGCGTCCGGTAATGCTTTTTCCCGATTTTCCCGCATCACAATATTCTCTTACTACTTCCATATCCTGAAACTCTGCAAACTTTGTCA
>CAYMHX010000013.1:0-20154 GCA_964390325.1 uncultured Roseburia sp.
AAAAATATTTTGAATATTTTTTTCCGCGGTTGGCAATCATTTTCCGGAAAAGGGGTCCGGTACACGCTTCATGCAACCGCCACAGTTACATTTGAATGTTACTTCGTCAATATATGGTCTGTGAAGCTCTACTTTCGCATCATCCGGGTTACCGGTACGTTCTGCTAATGCTGCACGGCTTCCGATAGACTCCTGATTGCCGCATTCTTCACATTCCCAGATATTTAATGGTGTTCCCCAGTAACGGTTACGGGAAATACCCCAGTCCTGAATATTTTCTAACCAGTTTCCAAAACGACCTTCACCGATAGACTTCGGAATCCAGTTTACAGTTTTATTGTTAGCAACAAGGTCATCTTTTACGGCTGTCATCTTGATGAACCATGACTCACGTGCATAGTAGATAAGTGGTGTATCACATCTCCAACAGTGTGGATATTCATGTTCAAATTTTGGTGCATCAAAAAGCTGTCCTCTTGCATCTAAATCTTTTAATACTTCCGGGTCTGCTTTCTTACAGAATAAACCTGCAAATGGTGTTTCTTCTGTCAGCTCACCCTTTTCATTTACGAACTGTACAAATGGAAGTTCATAATTACGTCCTACGTTTGCATCGTCTTCACCAAAAGCTGGTGCGATATGAACGATACCTGTACCGTCTGACATGGTTACATAGTCATCACAGGTTACATAGAAACCTTTTTTGTGCTGTTTATCAGCAACCTTCTTTGCACATTCAAATAATGGTTCGTATTCTTTATGTTCTAATTCTTTCCCTGTATAAGTTTCTAACACTTCGTAAGCAGCTACGCCTTCTTTTTCATTGCCAAGCTTGCCTAATACATTATCAAGCAGAGCCTCTGCCATGTAATAAACCTGACCGTCAGCAGCTTTTACTTTACAGTAAGTATCTGCAGGATTTACGCAAAGAGCAACGTTTGATGGAAGTGTCCATGGTGTTGTTGTCCATGCCAAAAACCATGCATCTTCATTTACCACTTTAAATCTGACAATTGCAGAGCGTTCTTTTACGGTTTTATATCCCTGTGCTACTTCCTGTGAAGAAAGAGGTGTTCCACAGCGCGGACAGTATGGAACGATTTTAAAACCTTTGTAAAGGAGTTTTTTGTTCCAGATTTCATTTAATGCCCACCATTCTGATTCGATGAAGTTATCATCGTAAGTAACATATGGGTCATCCATATCAGCCCAGAAGCCTACAGTACCGGAAAAATCTTCCCACATACCTTTGTACTTCCATACAGACTCTTTACATTTGTCAATGAAAGGTTCCATACCATATGCTTCAATCTGCTCTTTTCCATTTAATCCCAAAAGCTTTTCTACTTCTAATTCCACAGGAAGACCATGTGTATCCCAGCCAGCTTTACGAGGAACATATTTTCCTTTCATTGTCTGGTATCTTGGAATCATATCTTTAATAACACGAGTTAAAACATGTCCGATATGTGGTTTTCCATTTGCTGTTGGAGGACCGTCATAGAAAGTATAGGTTTCTCCTTCCTTACGGCTGTCCATGGATTTACGGAAAATATCATTGTCTTTCCAGAATGCTTCTGTCTGTTTTTCTCTTTCAACGAAGTTCATATTCGTTTCAACTTTGTTGTACATAATATTCCTCCATTTCTATTCGTGATATAAGATATGCAAAAAACTCTCGTCCTGCATATAGGACGAGAGTAAAAAATCGTTATACCACCTAAATACAATCGTACTCTGCTATCAATAATAGCATTTATACCCTGTTCTCTTAACGCGAGAAATACGTCAGTGCTTACTCTGACAAACAATCCCCTAATTTGTCATTTCAGGCTGCGGCTTGGAAGGGATATTCTTTTAATAAATACTCATATCGGTTTCACACCATCCCCGACTCTCTGTTTCTTTTTTCATTAAAATACTGTCTTCGTCACTGCCTTTTTCCTATTTTTGTGCTATTTTTCGACACAATATCTTTCACTATTATGCCATATTCTGTCAATAATGTCAAGCAAAATATCGCTTTACAGCCTTTGGTGCTTCTGCAATACTTTCTATTCTTGGCACTTCTTCTTCCACCGTTCCAAAGCCATAAGAAGCATGAATAAATCCCACGCCTGCTTCTTTGCTTGCATTATAATCACTTTGAATATCTCCAATGTAAACTACATCTGTCAATCCGTTTCGTTCTGCTACTAATCTTATATTCTGCCCTTTCGGAAGTAAAGTATTCCCATGACTCTCAAAATCCTTGAAATATTTTCCAAATCCATAGTATTCCAAAAATCCTTCAATATACCCTTTTTCACAATTGCTGACAATATAAAGTGGATATTCTTTGGATAATTCCTTTAAAACTTCCTCTAACTGTGGAAACAATTCACCGCCATGCTCTGCCAGATACACATTTTCGTACTCTAAACATTCTCTGGTAATTTCCATTCGCATTTCTCCAAATTCCGAAAAGAGAGCGTCTGCAATTCCTTCAATCGTTTTTCCCATGATACTGTGAATATCGTCTGCTGTCATTTTTTCTTTTTGAAGTCCTCTGCGTTCTATGACCTGATTCCATGCAACGGCGATGCTTTCTCCTGCGTCCCAAAGCGTGCCGTCCATATCAAAAATGATTCCTCGTTTCATCGTTTTAATTCTCCAATCCATAAAGCTCGGTATATTTTTCTTTAAAATGACGGATAATCGGCTCTGCTGTTACTTCCGTTCCACAGACTGCAAGTAAGGTTTCTTTTGGAGAACGGGTACTTCCAAAACGGTGGATTTTTTCATTTAACCACTTTGTAATCTCTAAAATACGTCCTTCTGCAAGAATAGTATCAATTGAACCCAATTCTTTCTCAATCTGTTCGATATACATTCCATCATAAATACTTCCCAACAGATAAGTCGGGAAATAGCCAAACATTCCACCCGACCAATGGGTATCCTGTAAAATTCCTTCTGCATCATTCGTTGGTGTAATCTGCAAATATTCCTGCATTTTTTGATTCCAAAGTGTAGGTAATTCTTCCACTCCAACACCATCTCTAAAAATTGCTTTCTCCATTTCATATCGAATAATAATATGAAACGCGTAAGTAAGTTCGTCGGCCTCTGTACGGATAAAGCTGTTTCTTACATGATTGACTTCCCGATAAAATTCATCCAATGTAATTTGTTTGAATTGTGGTAACAATTCGCATAATTTATCATAAATCGGAATCCAGAAATTCTTATTTCTTCCCAAAATATTTTCATAAAAACGTGACTGACTCTCATGAAGTCCCATAGAACTGCAGCTTCCTGCTACCGTTCCATCATATGCCGGATTTACATTCTGCTCATAAATTGCATGACCACCTTCGTGAATTGCAGAATAAATGGCACTGATTGGCATATCTTCGTGATAATGATTTGTCACACGCACATCTTTAGAAGAAAAATTCAATGTAAATGGATGTTCCGTTATTCCTACTGCACCTTTTTCCCATGAAAAACCAATATAATCCAATAATAATTTCTGTACCTTTACCTGTGCATCTACATCAAAACTTCCCTGAAATTTACTGTCGTCCGGCTGTGGAGCATTTAAAATTTTCTGAACTAATGGTACTAATTCCTTCTTTACATCTCCAAAAATACGGTCAATCGTCGCCGAATCCATTCCTTTTTCATACTGATTTAAGAGTGCATCATAGACCTCTTTGCCAGGGTCGGTATACGCTGTCATTTCTTTTGTCAGTTCAATCATATTTTTCAAATGTGGTGCAAACATGGCATAATCCGAAGCATTTTTTGCCTCCTCCCATGCACGCTCTGATTCTGCCTGCGCTCTAACATAACGCTCATACAGTTCCTTTGGAATTTTTTTATCTCTATCAAAATCTTCTTTCATTTTCTTTACAATAAACTTCCAAGTGTCATCCAATGCCTCATATTCATTCGGCTCTGCCAATGCATCCAATAAATCTCCTAATTCCTGTGACACTGACATCTGGAATGCCTCTGTCGAAAAATAAGCTACTGCATCTGCGTGTGCCTCAAAACCTGCCTTTGGCGCACCTGTACGCATATCCCAGTAAAGCAAAGTTGTTACATGGTTAAAACGGTTCATTTTTTGTAAATACTGCTTTAAATCTTCTAATTTCTGACTCATAAGTCCCCCTAAATATCTTATTTGTAACTATTCAGAACAAAGGCAATTTGCATAAAAAGAAGGAATCTTGTTTACAGAAATGAGTTCTTTTTTGCAAATTTCTTTGGCGAGAAACCTAACAGCAAAAGAGCGAAAAACGTTCTTTAGAAACACGAAGTATTTTCGAACTTGGTTCTGAATAGTTACTCCTATTTTTACACAAATAAAAATATGCACAAAAAATAATGTTATTTTTGTGCAATTTTTCACATCTGCTTTTACATAGTTATATCCTATCACAAGCTCTCTAAAAATACAAATAAAAGGATTTTTTCTCATATAAAAATATAAGAGATTGTCGAAAATAAAAACTTTCCAACAATCCCTTATGAAAACTTCTTATACTTATTTCTTAAGGCACAAAAATCTATTTAAAATTGTTTCCTCACTATTTTAACATACCGTTTACTACATAGAATACTGCACCATCATAGCTTACATTTCCTGTATAATTTTCAGCCAATGCACCATTTTCTACATAGAACCATTCTCCATCATATTCTGCCAAACCTGTGTACTGTGTCTGTACCTGTCCATTTGAAAGGAAATACCACTGATTTGTAATTGGGTCATGTGCTAAACCATTGACATCTGTCTTAATCTGTCCTGCTGCCACATAGAATAAACTACCATCAAAAGCTACACAACCAGCCTTTGTTGTATCTAATCTTCCTGCATTTACATAGAACCATGCATTGTCATACATTACTAATCCTGTTTCCTGTGCCTGCACCTGTCCGCCTGCTAAATAATACCAATCTGTACTATTTGGGTCAACAGCAAGTCCATTCATTTCAGAAGCCAATACACCATTTGCAACTAAGAAGATACCTCCATTAAAACTTACATAAGCATATTTTGTGCTATCAAAAACACCATCTTTATAATACAACCATTTTCCATCTTCTAAACGCAAGTCAGCAGGTTCGATTTTTTCCATCCAGCTCGTGTCCGGTACTTCATTATTGATATTATTATCTACGTTATTATTTGTATTATTATCTGTGTTATTATTGTCAGTATTTTCTCCTGTGTTATTGTTATCATTGCTTGGTGTATCTGTCGGATTACTGTCTGATTTTAATTCAACAAAAAACACTTCATCTAATTTTGATAATGTAACTGTACCTGAAATTGCACCATTTGTCACTATCACAGGAACACTTGTACCAAAGCAGTCCCATGCAGCATCCGGACCACCTACCTGTTCCCAATAAAGACCAACCATAACATACTCTTTATCTGCTAAAATATTTTCATCTTTAATCGTAACCTGAATACCATTTTCAGGCATTACATATCCCTCTGGAAACTCAATACTAAAATCTCTGCAATCAGACAAATCATTACTACTAACTGTCATACCAGCAAAATTTTCAAGAAACCATAGAATATCAACGATACTACATTCTTCACCTGTATACTCATATACCTCAACATTCACTTCCTGCCCTTCTGCTGTTACTTGTACTACTCCGCTAACATAATCTGCCATTGCGGTAACAGACATGCTAAAGCATAGTGTCAATGCTAAAATAAAAGCTAATAATTTCTTTTTCATTTTCGTGTTTCCTCCTTATATTTATTTTCATTAACCGAAAATATATGAATTGTGCTGTCAAAATTATAACTCTCCGATAAGTTTTCTGTCAATTTGGCATATTTAACAAAATATCTCCTCTTATTCTGTAACTTATTTCGCAACTATTGAGTACCATCATAGTTACGATACAAAAATCCATAAAAAAACGCTGTGCCACCTCACTCTTTCTTGTGAGAACACAGCGTTTTCTATGTTAATTTTAAGAAGAAAAATAATGGGGGCTTTTTTAACGCAATACAGAAACAGCATCACCAATTGTTTTTTCCAATGCTTCTCTACCGTATCTATCTACATCTGCCTTATTCTTTTCACCGTGGGTTAAACATCCTGCACCACCGATGCAACCGCCGACACAAGCCATACCTTCGATGAAATTGGCATTCAATACATTTTTGCTCTTTTTCATTAATGCTTTACGGCATTCTTCAATACCATCACAAACTTCTGATTTTACTTCAAAATCAATATCCTGCTCTTTTAATGCCTGTACAACTGCATCGGATAAACCACCTGAGCGGGCAAAAATTCTGCCAAAGTAAGATGCATTATCTAATACGTCTTCTTCTAAACTTGTGATTTCAATATCTTTACTGTCATAAAGTGCCTGTAATTCCTCAAAAGTCATAACAGCATCTACATAAGGTTTTACCTGTTCTAACTGTGCTTCTGCCTTTTTCGCTGTACAAGGTCCAATAAATACCACTTTTGCACTTTCATCTGTACTCTTAATATATTTTGCAAGAGCCGCCATTGGAGATGCATTATGTGATACAAATGGAATCAGTTCCGGGAAAGCTGACTTAATGTATTTTACAAAAGCAGGACAACAGGAACTGGTTAAAAATCCTTTTTCACTTAATTCTTTTGATTCTTCCAATGCTACCAAATCTGCACCAAGTGCTGCTTCAATCACGGTATGGAAACCTAATTCTTTCATTCCCTTTACTACCTGACCAAGTTTTGCATAATGGAACTGGCTTGCAATGGAAGGTGCTACAATCGCATATACCTTATATTTCGTGTTATCTTTGCTCTTTTTAATCATATCAATGACATTTAATATGTAAGACTTATCCATAATTGCCCCGAATGGACACTGGTAAACACATGCACCACAGCTAATACACTTTTCATTATCAATTTCTGCTACATTCTGCTCATCAATTGAAATCGCTTTTACCTTACATGCAGCCTGACAAGGACGTTTACGGTTTACAATTGCCGAATATGGACATACCTTTGCACACTGTCCGCATTCCACGCATTTTGATTTATCAATATGTGCAACATGATTATGGTCAAATGAAATCGCACCTCTCTTGCAGGCTTCTTCACAACGATGTGCCAAACAGCCTCGGCAAGAACTGGTTACTTCATAACCTGCAGCAGGACATTCATCACAGGCAATATCAACCACTTCAATTACATTTGGATTATTTTTATTACCACCGATTGCAATTTTTACATATTCTGCCAATGTTGCACGTTCTTTGTATACACAACAACGCATCGTAGATGTCTTACCTGGCACAATCTTTTCCGGAATATCTAAGATATTCCGAAGAAGTGTATCGTTCCATGCATGACGTGCTACTTCGCGTAAAACTTTATATTTTAGATATTGTACTTTTGTATCAAATTCTCTCATATTTTCCTCTCATTCCGAAGCACTTACGCTCTACACCAGTGCAAATGTCTGTAATACGTTTTCTTTAAAAAATTCTTTAAAATTCTCTTTTGTAATACCAGTACAAACTTTATCATCAACTTGAACTGTTACTCCCACTTGACTGCACTTCCCCATACAAAAACTGCCTGCAAGCGTTATCTCATCTTTTAATTGATATTCTTCTACCGCATTTTGCAGAAGCTCAATGATATCCTGTGAGCCTTTTAAGTGACAGGAACTGCCGACACAAATCCGAATTGTCATACTATTTTAATAACCATACCTTTCTAATACTACAAACGTTACACAGCCACAAATTGCGTAACATCTTATTGTGTAAGTATTGCTGCACAATGATAAGTCATTCTGCGGCAATGGAATTTTTGTATACCTAAGTTACTAAAAATGTGCCTTTACTTCTTTCTCAAAAAATTCCTCTACATTTTCCGGTGTTACAGAATGAAATGTTTCATTCACAGTAACACACACACCCTGCTGGCATTTTCCCATACAAAATGTGCCGCCAAGTTCTACTTTATCTCCAAGTTTTGATTCTGCAATCAGATTTTGAAGTTTTTCTACTACCTTACGAGAACCTTTAATATGACAGGAACTTCCAATACATACTGTAATTTTCATCTCTTACCTCCATACTCTCTATTCATAATCTGTAGCATTTGCTACTGAAAGCAACGCTTCACGTTCTTTTTTTCTTCCTCTAATAGACTGAGAAGCAGCAACAATTGGTAACCATTTTTCAACATAACGTTTTGTAATATCGCTTTTTTCACTAAAAATTTCAAGATATCTTTCTGCACCTTCCATGTCACCATCCAACTGGAATAATAAATAGGTACGGGCAGCATCCGCAGAAGCATTTCCCTGTGTTGCCTGTGACCAGTCCAGAATATACGGTGTTCCATCTTCTTCAGAAATAATTACATTCGAAGGATTAAAATCACCATGACATACTTTGTTATGCTTTGGCATAGAATCTAAACGAGTATGTAAGTCATAACGAGTCGTTGCATCTAATTCTGAATCACTGATGGTTCGGTTCATTTCATCTTTCATTTTACGAAGAAATGGACAGGTTTTTGTATGAATTTCCATCTGTAAATCAACGAATAATTCTAAATATTCTTCTTTTTTCTCAGGATTTTCTTTCATGAGTTGTGCAAGAGATTTCCCTTTAATATATTCATAAACAATTGCCCATTTCCCATCTACAACACCTACTTCAAGAATCTTTGGAATGTGAAGACCTGTTTCTTCAATTCTTGCCTGATTTAAAGCTTCACTCAAAATATCCCCTTTGGAATAACCTATGTGAAATACTTTAATACTTTTATCCCCATCACGATAAATTGTTTTTTCATTTCTTACTGCAATAATTCTATCAAGTTTCATTCATCTTCCTCCTTCATGCCATTTATTAAAAAATTAGTAATTATTCAGTACCTTTATCATTACGATGCAATAAATTTTGAATTATCCGTAACTATTCAGTACCTTCATAGTTATAATTATCCACAGAATAAGTTTTTATTACTAAATCATTACTATCTTTCGTTTCAACTTCGTTAATACTTTAACAATTTAATTTACTCTATGGTATTCTTAAAATTTATAAGTTTAGTTATCAATTTTGATAAACCCATTATTCACCTCAACAAAATATCCAATCTCTTGTTTGAAATCTGGCTAAAAATAGTAATTTTTCACAAATACTTTCGTTTTGCATCACAAAGTTCTGTAATAAACTGCTTATCAAGTTCCGATAATTTATAATTATTTCTATAAATTAGAACATCTTTGTATATTTTTTTATTATCTACACATTTCTTTTGTACTAAATGATAACGCTCTAATAAATGCTTTGGCACTGGTGATACCCACATAAAGCTTTTCGGATTTTTTGAAAGAATTTCAAACTGGCTTGCTCTTTCAAAAATAAAAATCCGACGCTCTATATTGTCTGGGAGTTCTTCTTTTACTACCTTTGATAATGGCATAGATGGTACATAAGGGTCAGCATGAGCAATTTCAATATATGCTGTTAAGTCTTCAAATGTAATTTCTTCTTTCTGTGCCAGCGTGTGTTCTTTACTCATTAGAAGAACATAGGTAAACTCTGTAATCATTTCATAATAGCATTCTTTTTCTTCTAACATCGTTTTAAAATATTTATCATAATTATCTGCATAGCGAATAATACCCAGTCTATAATCATGTTTTAACACGTTTTGAATGGTTCGCTGTGAATTTGTTTCCTTATAAAATATCTCTGCTGCATCTTCTGTCAATGATTTTGAAAACTCAGCAAAGGCTTCTGCGATATAACTGGCACGCGGAACTGAAATAGAAAATTTTTGTTTTTTGGGAGAACCTGTTTTATAAAACCGTTCCATCTGCTCTATCTGACCGAGGATTTCTTTTGCGAATTTTATAAATTCTTCTCCCTGCGGTGTGAGTACCATTCCTTTTATAGTACGTTCAAAAATAGTAATTCCAAGGTCAGTTTCCAATTCCTTTATGGAACGGCTAATATTTGGTACAGCAATCAAAAGCACTTCAGATGCTTTACTAAGTGAACCTGCCTTTGCTACTTCCAATGCGTGTTTCATATGTAAAAGATTCATAAATGCTTCGCTTTCTTTCCTTTTTATACAACTTATTATAACCTTTTTCTTTTCGTTCTACAATCAAAAAAAATTTTTCCATCTTCTTGAAAGCTTTTTTAGTTACTGTTCACTCCGTGACCGGCAACGATTGATTTTTGCATGAAAATTTGCTTCGCAAAGCAAAAATCAACCCCTGAATCATGTTCTTACGCAGCCAAACAGCAAGTGTTTAGCTGACGTGTGAAAAGTAACCTTTTTTATCGAAACTCCTGTACACATGTCCTATGGAAAGCATGTGCATTTAGGAGAATATTTCTATGCAAATTTTAATCTGGTATTGGTTGATGACGGTGAAATTTTTATCGGTGACAATGTTATGATTGGACCAAATGTAACACTTTGTACCACAGGCCACCCTGTTTATCCGCTTTATCGTGAAATGGACGCTCATTATTCTCTGCCAATTCATATTGAAAATAATGTCTGGATTGGAGCTCATTCAGTTGTACTGCCAGGGGTTACAATTGGAGATAATTCTGTAATTGGTGCAGGAAGTATCGTGACAAGAGATATTTCTGCTAATGTCGTTGCTGTTGGAAATCCATGCCGTGTTTCAAGAAAAATTACGGAACGGGATAGAGAATATTATTTTAGGGATTTGAAGGTGGATTATCCTTATACATTTAGAGAAATTTAAGCGGGTCTTGCTTGTTATCATTTTAACAAGCAAGACCCGCTTAAATTTCTATATCTTTGCTAAAATCTCCTCACAAATTTCTTCACAGCCTTTTCCATCTGTTGCTACGATAAAATCTGCTGCATCTTCATAGCAAGCTCTGCGTTTCTCCATTAGTCCTGCAATATATTCTACATTCATATTGCCATTTAAAATCGGACGATTTGTACTGTCTTTTACACGTTCTAAAATGGTTTCCGGTTTTGCCGTTAATAGTATAATAACACCCGCTTCTTTCATCATGTTACGATTTTCTTCCCGTAAAACTGCACCACCTCCACAGGACACCACTACACCGTTTTGCTCTTGTAACCGTTTCACTAAATCCGTTTCAATATCTCTAAAATGTGTTTCACCGAATTTTTCAAAAATCTCAGTAATTGGCATTCCCTGTTCCTGCACAATAATTTCGTCCATTTCTGCCTGTTTCACATTTAATTTTTCGGAAAGCATACTAGAAACTGTGCTTTTCCCACTTCCCATAAAACCGATTAAAAATATATTTTTCATACTTCCTCCATTAGCTAAAATATAAAGCTTTCACTTCTTCTACCGGCATATCCATACCTGTATAGAGCTTAAATGCAGCTACGCCCTGCCACAAAAGCATTCCTTTGCCACCTATACACTTACAACCTGCTTCTTTTGCTTCACGCAACAGCTTTGTTTCTATCGGGTTATAAACGGCATCTGCCACGACCAAATCCTTGTGGAATGCTGACAAATCTTTTACAACACTCTGGTCATCCATCGGCTTCATACCAACAATCGTTGCATTTGCAAAAATATCACTATCTAAAATTTCTTCGGTCATCTTTTTTGTATCAGCAATATCATATACATTTACAATACAATTTGGCACTTCTTTCCGAATTTTTTCTGCTGTTTCTAATGACCTTACAAAAAAATCATCTTTCATATTAAAAATAGAAATTTCTCTGGCACCGTCTAACGCACACTGCACCTGAATTGCTGTCGCCGCACCACCGCCTCCTGCAACGGTAATTTTTTTCCCTTTTACCTCTACACCATGGTCAAGCAGATTTTTCACAAAACCTTCTCCATCTGTCATATGACCTGTTAATTTTCCGTTATCGTTTACAATCGTATTGACTGCACCGATAATTTTCGCTGCTGGAGAAAGCTCGTCCATATATTTTACTACTTCCGTCTTGCAAGGCATTGTTACATTACAACCACGCATTTTAAAAGTTTTCATAGCTGCAATTGCATTTGCTACTTCTTCTATTTTAATATCAAATGCCACATATGCATAATCCAATCCCAGTTTTTCAAAACTGTAATTGTACATTGCCGGTGAACCCGAATGTCCAACCGGCGAACCAATCAACGCTAATAAACCTGTGTGTCCTGAAATTCTTCTTTCCATAACTGTTATCCTCTTTTCGTTTTTTCTTTATAAACCTTATCATCTTACCGATACTGAATTTGTAATTCCTCTCCTACAATTATCTGCATCAATTTTTTATCCAAAAACGGCTGCATTTCTCTTTTTAACTGTTCAGATGTCGCTTCTTCATTTTTTCCATCGGTGACCAAAATAATCAACTTTGAACGTGCCTGAAACATTTTTAAATACTGTATTAACTGAAACCAGTCTTTTTTTACGGTTTTACCTTCATATCCTTCATAATAAGAAGATAATCCTGCCATAGACATCGGGCTGACTTGATTGAAAATCTCCTCATCCGATTTCCATTTTACCATATTTAAACGCACATTCCGAAACACTTCACTATGCATTTTTAATGTCCGAAACAACTGTGGAACTAATTCCTGCATCGTTTCACGACTTAAATTATGGTCAAGCACTACTGCCATTTCTAAAATACCGCCATTATAATTCCCTTTTACATGCAAAATCCGTTCTACGGTATTCTTAAAATTCATCAAAAATATGGGTGAAAAATTCATAGTTCCGTTAATAACCCTCTCATTCCAAAATACTTTCACTGCCAAATCATTTCCGTTCGTTTACCTTATCTTTGGTGTAAAGTCCTCTGTATCTCCACAGAAAATTCCACCAAACTGTTCTAATATCTGTTTCATAACCTTCTCGGCCAACTCATAATCTTCGGGTGCAAATGTAAGCAAAAAAACAGTTTTCGCTTCCTGTTCTTTCGCAAATGCCTGTGTTACTTCATCTTTTGGAGGAATTTCTACTGTTTCTATATCCAAAGAACTTTTTTCGCCCAATAAAACTTCCATTACGCCTGCTTCTTCCCAAATTTCCACTTGATTTTTCTCTTTTAATAGCTCATAAATACTGCGAATATTCTTTTCCATCGGACAAAAATACAGCCAATTTCCCGTTACTTGACTTTGCACCTTTGGTTTTGTTTCTTTTCCTTTTGAACTCTTTCTTTTCACTTTTTTTCCTGCCATTCTACCAATATACCTTTCTATGCTATGCATTTATTTTGGTAACAGTTCTGCGTTCTCTTTTGCACTTCCCACTCAATAAACCTATTATAAACAGAAACCTTCATCAACGCCTTGTTAATTTATTAACAATCACCAACATAATACTTCATATCCATCTTCTGTTACAAGCACCATAATTTCCCACTGTGCTGAAGGTTTTCCATCCTCTGTATAAACCTCCCAATTATTTTTCTCATCCACATAAATCTCCACCTGACCCATATTTACCATAGGTTCAATGGTAAATATCATACCTGGTACCAACAGCATTTCCGTGCCACGCTTACTATTATAGCCAACCCAAGGGTCTTCGTGGAATGCAAGCCCCACACCATGTCCTCCAATTTCTCTTACAACAGTATAGCCATTTGCATAGGCATGGTCATGCACTGCCTGTCCCATATCTCCAAGAAATCCCCATGGTTTTACTTCTTTTAATCCTGCTTCTACACATTCCTTGGTCACTTTTACTAAACGTTTCTTTTCTTCACTAACCTCTCCTATGCAAAACATTCTTGAAGAATCCGAAAAATAACCATTTAAAATCGTAGAACAATCCACATTTACAATATCACCTGACTTTAAAATCACATCCTCCGAAGGAAATCCATGACACACTTGGTCATTGACAGACACACATACACTGTATGGATAACCTTTATAATTTAAAGGTGCTGGAATTCCTCCCATACTGGTCGTAATGTCATAGACCCACTTATCAATTTCTGCTGTATTCATTCCTTCATGAATATGTTCTTCAATGTAATCCAAAACTGCAATATTAATCTTACAACTTTCTTTAATTCCTTCTATCTGCTTTGGAGTTTTAATAATTTCATGTTTCGGCACCTTATGTCCTGCTGTCTGAAATTTTGCAATTTTTTCATCAAATGCTGCGTGACAGCTCTTATATTTACGTCTGCTGCCACACCAACAAGGGTCATTTCTTCCAATTTTTCCTGCCATAAATTTACCTCACTTTCAATAATTCACCGTAACATTTCCCACTGAAACCTTATCCCAAACACTCTCATTTTCTACCACTTCATACTCTTTTAAAAGTTCCTGATAAGCACTTCCTGTATAATTATACTCCTCGTAATCTAAGTTTTCTATCTGTGACAAAATACTCTGATATTTATTCGCAAGTGCAATTTTTCTCATCGCTACTTCTATCTCTGCTTCTGTAACACCTAAACGTTCCAACTGCTCTTTCGTCACATCCGAACAAAAATCATACACTTCATTTGCCAAATATACTTCTTCTCTCTCCTCTAACTCTAATCCATTCTGACACGCCATCTGATAAAAAATCTCATCATGCACTGCCATATCCAAAACAGCCTGCTCTGCCACCTTTCGTACAAATGCTCCGTTTGTATGTGCATTCCAATAGCGATAAGGCTTTTCGGGGTTATAAATGATAGCATCCTTTTGTACCTCTTTTTCCTGATACGCCACATAAAAAGCCATGTCAAAAAGTGTTAATTCCTTCTCATCGACTGTTACAACAACCTCAGATAACGATTCCGAATAGACCAAATCCTGCCGTTCGTAATAAGAACGATAGCTTTCCCTTCCTGTTACAAAAACTAATATCAATAAAATAACCGTTGTAAATAACCTTTTTTTCATAAAAATACCTATTTCGTAACTATTTCCTAACTTCCCAGTTACCTTTCTTCTATCCTGCATCAAACAATGAAATCATTATAGCACTTTCCATTTTTTCTTGCATTAAAAACTTTTACTTTTATATGTTAAGCAAATTTTTATGCAAAAATCAATCGTTACTGGAACGGATTGAACAGTAACGATTATGATTCAGGTGTGAGCGGGCTCATTTTTCATTTACAGCAAAAAAAGATTGCGAAAAACTTCACAATCTTTTTCTTATTTATTTCTTCTATTATAATACTCGTCTTACTGATACAATGGTTCGATAGGTTGCATTTCCATAGCAAATACCAAGCTTTGAGTTTGCTGCGTGTATAATTCTGCCATTGCCCATATAAATCGCTACATGACCTGCATAACAGATAATATCTCCTGCTTTTGCATTCGCATAGCTTACTTCTTTTCCACTGCTTCTCTGTGCATAAGAGGTTCTAGGAAGTGAAATTCCAAATTTTGCAAAACATGCCTGTGTAAAATAAGAACAGTCACTGCCATTTGTAAGGCTTGTTCCACCAAATACATAAGGATTTCCTATAAACTGACTTGCATAATTTACGACATCCTGTCCACTAACCCCTGTACTATAAGATGGGTTTGAATCACCTGTTAAACCACTTGAACTGTTTGTTGTTGTATTTGTCACTGTATTACTTGCTGCCTGTTGTGCTGCCTGTTGTGCTGCTTTTTCTGCTGCAATACGAGCTTCTTCGGAAGCAATGACCTTGTTCTGCTTTTTAATCGTATCTGCATACTGCTTTGCTAATGCAGAAGCATCTGCCATCTGTTCACGAAAGCCTGCCATCTTTGCTTCACTTCTGGCAATCAAGGACTCTAATTCACTCTGCTGTTCTTTCATATTTGTCTGAAGCTCGCCAAGTTCAATTCGTTCTTGGTCTAATTTTGCTTTCAAATCCGTTACTTCCTGTACGGTTTCCTGAAATTCCGTCAACATATCTCTATCTGTTTCATAGACATCTGTAATATACTCTGCTCGATTTAACGCATCTGAAAAATTATCAGAACTAATCAAACTTGTCCACAAAGAACCATTACTGTTTTCATACATATAACGAATTCTAACCTTCATGTCCGCATATTGTTTTGCTTCTTTTTCTTCTGCTGCGATTAAATCTATTTCTGCCTGTTCAATCTCAGCTTCCTTATACATAATATCTTCTTCTAAAAGAGTCAGGTCTGTCAACAATGCCATCAATTCATTATCATAAGCATTCATTTCTGCCTGTAATGCATCCTGTTTTTGATTTAAGTCTTCAATTTCTTTATTTACTTTATTCAAATTTTGCTGTGCTTCATTACGCTTGTCCTTTGCATCCTCTAATTTCGATGCATAAACAGATGTAAATCCTGTCATCAACATTGTTCCAACTAATACCATGGATATGATTTTTTTATGTAACTTCATATTTACCTTCCTAACTCTATAAAAAATGGGTGTAACAACAGTGCCACACCCATTCTACCACAACTTTTCTTTACTTTCCATCCTTTCTTTTCTTAAAATTTATTAATTTTTAAAAAAATTGTAATATTTCTGTTACAGTTACACGCTTTTCACAATCAAAAGCTTCTCTCCAGCCTGCAGATTTTCCTCTTTTTTTCGATTGGTTTCCATAATTGCGTCCATGGTCGTATGATATTTTTTTGCAACTTCCCACAGAGTGTCTCCTTTTTTCGCAATATATCCCACCAGACCCGGAAGTTTTTGTAATTCTTCTATATTAAGTAGTTCTTCTCTTACCTCTACAATATGTTCTTCCTCTCCTTTTGCAAAAGCCAATATATTAATTCCAATCAAAGCTTTGATTTCCGCATGAGTCTGGTCCTGCATTGCCGCTAATAACTGTACCACACTGCATTCTTGTTCTATTCGTATTTTAGACTCGGTTTTTGGCAATTCAATCATCTGTTCAAATGGATACAACTGTCTGATTGCACTAACAGGCATTTGGTCATCCGTTGTAATATAAATTAATTCCACCTCCAACATTCCTTCTACATAAATTCCATCCTGCCGCTGCTCTAATTCCTCAATATGTGCCTTTCCTTCACACGAACAAATCTGCAAAATCTTTTCCTGATTTTCTTCCAGTGTCATCTGCGCTGTTACTTTGCATACGGCATCATTTTTCATCAATAAAGACTCAAAAGAAATCTCCTCTTTTTTCGGAATTAGATTTTGTTTTAAAGAATATACATCCTGCAACATCAAATGCTTCATTTCCTGCCAAACTCTTATATACAAATGTAATTGTAAATCCAGTACTAACATTCGTTCTTCGCCATCGTAGTCCTGTTTTACCTCCAATTCCTTTCCAACGTCGGAAATAAACACCTTATAAAATAAATCCATCTGATTTCCAATCTGCTCTATTCCGATATCTGTTTCACAATCCAATGGTAATGTTGTTTCATACCATTGTACTCTATCCAGTTCTTCTTCCTCCTGATACAAAATAGAAAGCAAAATTTCTCCTGTCAAATGAAGTCCATCTGACTCCAAACGACTTCCTATATTCCGTAACTCAACGCTTTTCCATAAAATTTCTCTGATATTTGGTTTACTGGAAGGAAGCAGAATTTCGTTTTTTTGTCTGCAAATATCATGCTTTGCTAATAATAATTGTGATACTTCTATTTCTTTTTTTAACTGCATACAATTTTCATCACCAAGCAACCCTTCCGAAACTTCTTTCACAGAAATTCCTTCCGACAATGCCTTTAATACAACCACAGCTCTTATATTTAATTTTCTGGAATGAATGACTCCTACCGTTAAATCTTCAATCTCTCCCATTAAATGCACAGGGTCATATTCGGATAAACCGTCCATATTAATTTTTTCCTGAAATGGAAGTTCCCCTTTTAAACAGCTGATTTTTCCATTTTCTTGGTCACTGCGGTATAATATCCGAAAAATTAATCTTCCCTTTACCCAGACTGCACCAGATACTGCCTTTGTTTCATCAAACCGTAATTCTCCCTGCTCATTAATAATTTTTATAATATCAGGTCTATAATCAGGTACATTATAATCATCATCTAATGTAATCTGACTCTCCGCCTTTCCTATCTGCCTCATACTATGTAATTTGATAGTCGATAATTCCAAAAAAATCCCCCCAATCCGAAATAATGATTATTACTAACTTTTACCATTTTATTCGGATTGAGGGTTTTTTATGCTTAACAAAGCTTCATACGAATATCTTTTGTAATAATGTCATTATAACTAAACGATAATAACTGAGGAGGATTTGTCTCATGCACATCCTTTACTAAAATCGTAAATACACTTGGATATGCTTTCTGAATAACTCCTTCTTGAATATCCACCTTATTGCGCCCTCTGTCAAGCTGAATTAATACCTTGCTTCCACACTGCTGACGTACCGATGCACGAACCTTATTAAAATCTGCCTGTTCCATATTTACTACCTCCATTCAACCATGAATTTTAAATCCACGATTTTATAAAACTTTTAATTTGCCCCAGTATAACATTCCCAAAATGCTCTGTCAAACAACTGGCAGTTTAGTAAAAAAACTCACTTGTTACTGAGTAAAGACTACTGTTTCTTCTAATTTTTCTGTTCTGACAACAATATAGGGGTAACTTGGACTTTTCGCCGTATTCTCCCCCTTCCGCGGGCCGATTAATTCAGTAGAAAACAACACTGCATTACTTGTTAAGTATAATTCTTTTACCTGAATACTATAACCTCCGGTTTCCTGCTCGCCATAGCCTCTTACTATGTATAAATACTCCGGTGTTTCATAGGTCAATTTAAAATCTGCTGCCTCCTTTTCTTTAATCTGTGTCTTTAACTCCTCCGGAATCTCCTCCTCTGCTGCTACATGATATTCTAAATCCCGCAATTTGGTTCGACTCGTCTTTTCTACCGAACAGCCCGCTAACAGATTTGTCCCTATCATTATAGCTACTCCTATGCAAATAATTTGTCGAAATTTTTGTATCAAATACCACACCTTATATCAGACCGTTATTCTTCTAAACATTCTATGCAAAATCTAAAACATTTATGAAATTATTTTTTTTCCTTGTTTTTCTTAGGATTGGGATTTATAATAGCCATAAATTGGATAAAATATTATATTTAGAAAGGTAAACAAAATGTTAAGATATCTGCTTACGATATTATTTATTTTCTCATTTTTGTTATTTAGTCTTCCTTATTTAGGAATTGAATTTATTTTAGCAAAATTCAATCAGGAAGCCTCTGATTTACGCCAGCTTCGTGTCGTACAAGCTGTATTTAAAATCATTTTATGGATTTGTGGCACAAAAGTCATTGTCATCGGTGAAGAAAATGTCCCTACGGACAGACCTGTTCTTTACGTTGCCAACCACAAGAGTCTTTTCGATGTTTTAATTACCTATATCCGCTGTCCAAGACGTACCGGTTATGTATCAAAAGACATCATTGAAAAAGTTCCATCCTTAAATCTTTGGATGAAACGTCTCTACTGTCTATTTTTAAACCGTACTGACATCAAACAGGGATTAAAAACCATTTTGGCAGGAATTGAAAATATTAAAAATGGAATTTCAATGTGTATCTTCCCAGAAGGTACAAGAAATAAAACAGACGATTTGGTCTTACCATTTAAAGAAGGAAGTTTTAAAATGGCTGTAAAAACAGGTTGTCCGATTGTACCGATGGCACTGACCAATACCTCCGCCATCTTTGAAGACCACTTCCCTTTTGTAAAACCAACGACTGTTATTTTAGAATACGGTACCCCGATTTATCCAAACGAACTGGATAGAGAAACCCTCAAAAAAATCGGTGTACACTGTCAAGGGAAAATCGAAGAAATGTTAATTAAAAATGCAACACATGAAGCATTAAAAAAATAATACTAAAGATATTGTTAAAAAAATATCAATTCATAATTAAAAACACAGAAACTTATACAACAAAAAGCTGTCCAAAAAATTTTTTATTTTTTAGACAGCTCTTATTTTTATAACGCTTTCACCACTTCCTGATAATTCATAAAATGAGATGCCTTCACAAGAATGGTATCTCCCTCCTGACATGTTTTCTTCAATTCCTCAATCAATGCTTCTTTTGTTCCAAAATAATGCACTTGGGTATCAGGACTTACCAGTTCAACACCACTTACAATTTCCATCGACAATTCACCGCTGCAAAACAGCTTATCAAT
>CAYMHX010000014.1:0-2604 GCA_964390325.1 uncultured Roseburia sp.
AAAATTACGAGGAGGTAAAAAATGGAGTCAAAACAGAATCAGGGAAATGTGATGGAAACGATTGCACAGTTCATTGTAGATAAGCGAAATTTATTTTTATTTATTTACATAGTCGCTATCATTTTCAGCATTTTCGCCATGAATTGGAAACAGGTAGAAACGGATGTAACGGTTTACCTGAATGAGGAATCTGAGACACGACAGGGAATTACGACGATGAATGAGCATTTTGCTATGTTTTCATCGGCACGTGTTATGGTTTCAAGTGTAACTTATGATGAGGCGAAGGCGCTTTATGATAAAATCGTAGAGGTAGAAGGCGTTACGATGGTTGATTTTAGCAACAAGCCGGAATCGTATAAGGATGCTTATGCGCTGATGTCTGTAACTTTTGATGGGCAGGATTTGGATCAGGAGACAATCAATGCAGTAGAAAAAATCAAGGAAATCCTTACGGGTTATGATTATGTAATAGATACTACGGTTGGTTATGATCAGGTAGCAGACTTGGCTGTACAGATGATGGAAATTATGGGATATGCTGTTGTGATTATTGTTCTTGGACTGACATTAACTTCTACAGCCTATGCAGAGCTTCCTGTACTTGGACTAACCTTTGGTGCGGCGATTCTTCTTGGTATGGGTACGAACTTTTTGCTTGGAGAAATTAGTTTCATTTCTGATTCCGTTGGTATGCTGTTACAGTTGGCAATGGGTATCGACTATGGAATTATTTTAGTACATCGATTTAGTGCAGAGCGTGAACTTTTACCGGCAAGAGAAGCATGTATTAAGGCTTTGTCGAAAGCTATTCCGGAAATTTCAGCATCTTCTCTTACGACAATCGGTGGTTTGTTTGCACTTTCCTTTATGGACTTTGGTATCGGCAAGGACTTGTCTGTTGTTTTGATTAAGGGAGTATTACTTATCCTGATTGCTGTATTTACCCTTATGCCGGGTCTTTTGATGCTTTTCTCATCATGGATTGATAAGACTAGACATAAAAATTTATTGCCGGATGTTTCATTCATTGGAAAATTCTGTGTAAAGGCAAGATGGGTCATTACGCCTATCTTTGTACTAGTTCTTGTGGGGGCATTTTTCTTGTCAAATTCATGCCCATTTACATATTCTACAACGTCGCTTCGTCGTGATAATATGAGTGAGCGTCAGGAAGCATATTTCAAGGTAAATGATGTTTTTGGTACCACAAATATGATAGCGATTCTTGTTCCAACAGGTGACTATGAAGCGGAAGCACAGATTTTAAAAGAATTAGAAGCCTGTGAGGGAGTAAAATCTACCATGGGGCTTGCTAATACAGAGTTGATGGATGGCTATGTATTGACAGATTCCTTAAATGCAAGAGAATTGTCTGAAGTATTGGGATTGGATTATGACATGGCAGAGATGCTCTATATGATGTATGCCATGGAGGATGAACAGTATGGTAAGCTAATGGATATGGATAGTTATCGTATTCCAATATTTGATTTATTCTGTTATTTGAAAGATATGTTAGAATCCAGTGGAATGACTTTAGATGGTGAAATGGCTGAAATGACTGAGATGTTAGATATGCTGGATATGGCGAAGGAACAGCTCCAGACAGAAGAATATAGCCGTTTGGTAGTATATGCAGACCTTCCGGATGAAGGAGAAGAGACATATGCGTTTCTTGAAAAAATACATGAAATTGCAGATAAGCATTATGATAAACCGGTTTATGCGATTGGTAACTCTACCAGTTGTAGAGATTTAGGTAGTACCTTCGCAACAGATAATACCATTATCAGTATACTTTCTATCGTATTTGTTATGGTGGTATTGTTATTTACATTTAAGTCAGTTGGATTACCGGTGCTTCTTATTATAGTAATTCAGGGTGCGATTTGGATGAATTTCTCATTTCCAACGCTTACAGATACACCATTATACTTCTTAGGTTATTTGATTGTAAGCTCCCTTCAGATGGGATGTAATATTGATTATGCGATTGTTATATCCAGTCACTTCAATGAGCAGAAAGAGCATCTTCCAGTCAAAGAAGCAATTGCAGTGGCGGTAAACAAGGCTTTTCCAACGGTACTTACCTCTGGTACGATTATGGCGGTTATGGGATTTTTGTTGGGAGGAATTAGTACAGAGCCTACCAATGCAGTTATGGGTGAATGTATCGGTCGTGGTACTGTGATTTCCATGATTTTGGTATTGTTTGTATTGCCATGTATTCTTGTTATCGGTGCTGAGATTATTGAACGCACCAGCTTTAAAATGAAAGGCGTGCCTGTCACAGAAACAGAAAGTATTGGAACGATGCATGTAAAGGGACGTATCCATGGATATGTGGAAGGTGTGATTGATGGTGAAGTGGATGCAATTGTTCGCGGCAGAGTACATGCGGCAATTGTATCGGATGGCTTATCTGTCGAGATGCAGGAAGCAGATGAATTTGCAATGGAAAATGCAAAGAAAGCTTATGCAGAAGAATTAAAAGTACAGAAACAGAATACAGAGGGAGGTATGGGAAATGAAGTATCATAAATGGATGAAACAAGCCGGTATGCTGGCACTTGCCGTATGTGTGACAGTATCCTGCATTTC
>CAYMHX010000014.1:2704-19604 GCA_964390325.1 uncultured Roseburia sp.
TGAAACAAGCCGGTATGCTGGCACTTGCCGTATGTGTGACAGTATCCTGCATTTCCGTACCGGTTTATGCAGAAAAAACAGAGGAAGAATCTGTGGCGGAAGAAATCGTAATGCCGGAGGATGCCATTTATCTTTCTACGGCAGAAGATGTTCTGATACTGGCAGAAAACTGTATAGAGGATAGCTGGAGCAGGGAAAAAACAATTGTACTGAGTAATGACATTGACATGACAGGCATGGAATTTGAAGGGATTCCAACGTTTGGCGGTACGTTTTACGGTCAGGGATTTACCATTTCAGGCATTCATATGGAACAGGAGATGACAGCGATGGGATTTTTCCGTTATCTGCAGAAGAAAGCAGTTGTAGATAATCTCCGTATTGAAGCAGTCGTTCAGTCGGAAACAGGAAAAAGCTATGCAGTCGGTGGTTTTGCAGGTGTAAATAATGGAACCATTCAAAACTGTACTTTTGCAGGTCTTGTGACAGGTACGGAGCAGATTGGCGGTATTACAGGCTGGAATAAGACAGCGGGCATAATAGAAAATTGTATCGTGGAAGGTGTAGTATACGGTAACCATTACATTGGAGGTATTGCAGGTGAAAATCAGGGAGTTATCCGCCAGTGTACCAATATGGCAGAAGTAAATACCGAAGTAGACCATAACTCGATTCCAATGGACATGACAGAGGCTATGAGTCTGGATATGAAAATGAGTCTCGACATGGATATGAATAGTTTTTCTATGAAAGAAAGTACAGATATCTCGACAAATATCGGTGGTATCGCAGGTACGAGCAGTGGTGTTATTCGTGAATGTGTTAACAAAGCCAATGTCGGTTATCAGAAAATGGGTTATAACGTAGGCGGAATTGCAGGTTCGCAGATTGGATATATGACAGACTGTGTAAATTATGCAGAAATTAATGGTTCCGATGGTGTGGGTGGTATTATCGGACAGTTCCGTCCGAATGTAGTATTGGAGTTTGGACCAAATCCGATGGATACCATGAATGCTCAAATGAATAAAATGACAGCTTCCATGAAAAATGTCATGAATAGTATGAAAGAAATCGAGATGGGTTCTGTAGATATTAGCTTTGATACCAGTAGTATAGAAAATGCATTGGATATTTTAGGAGATACGGAAAATCTGAATGAGGATTCATTGAATGCGGTAATGAATGATTTAAGTAATACAGTTAATAATACATATAATGAAATATCAAATATGACAGATTTTTCAGGATTGACGGATTCGATGAATAATGTGATGTCTTCCATGAAGGGAATGATGAGTACCATGGAGGGAATGATGAATTCTATGAGTACCATGAGTATGAGTATGGAAATTGAAATTGTGGACATATCGAGAAATGACAAAGAAAAGGATACGATTGCAAAGGCATATAACTGTACAAACTATGGTGAGGTACATGGAGAGGTTTATGTCGGAGGTATCGCAGGACTTGCGGCAATTGAAAATTCCAGTATGCAGGAAGATATGGAAAGCAAAGGTGACATGTCTATGGAGGGAGAAGTCATCATGCGCCTTGTTATCCGTGACTGTAGAAATTATGCCACACTTTCTGCAAGTAAGGAATACGCAGGTGGAATTGTCGGAAATATGGAAATCGGTGCAGTGATACATGGTATGAATATCGGAAATATCGATTCTTTAAATGCAGACTATGTTGGTGGTATTGCAGGCGGAAGTGATACGTTGATTACAGACAGCTATAGTAAATGTATTATGGCAGGTTCTGATTATGTTGGCGGTATCGCCGGCTTTGGTACAGAAGTGACAGATAGTTATGCTTTTACAGATATTGCTGCTTATACAAAATTTGCCGGTGGTATTTTGGGTAATACAGAAGTTCTGCCGGATGAAGATGATGATTTGGTAACAGATAATTATTATTATCTAAATGGAAAGAATGTCGGCGGTATTGATGGAATCAGCTATGCCGGTGCTACGGAAAAAATCAGTTCGGAAGAATATTTGGCACTGGAAGATTTAGATGAGATGTTTAAGAATGTAACAGTACGTTTTTCTGTAGAAGGACAAGAAGATATTGTTAAAACAATTGCGTCGGGCGAATCAATTGCATTAGCGGATGTTCCTGTTCCTGATATAGAAGAAAGCCAGATATATGACTGGGAATATGTAAAACCGGTTACATCAAAAATACTTGCAATGAATGAAGAGGAAGAAATTTTCTATCTTTCAGAAGCACGTCTAAGCAATATTTTATTTGACCAGCATTATGAAGCAGTAATTGATGCGAAACATATGGTAAGTCAGGGTGAAAATAAGACAGAAGATAACAAATCGATTATTTTGGCAATTGGCTCCTTTGACCCAAATACATCAGTCGTATTAAAGGATATGATGCAGGAAGAAAATACAGTAAATGAAGCAGTTGTATTTGAAAATTGGCAGGTAACGATTTCTAATATTGGTGTAGAAAAACTGCATTACCGTATACCTGAAGGCGTTGATGTGGAAGACTTAGTTCTTTATGTGAAAGATGCAGATAAAGTCTGGACAGAGCGTGAATTTATGGTAGAAGGCTCGTATATCATATTTGCATTTACAGATAGTGATATGAATTTTGCATTAGAAGAAAAAGCAGGTGGTATTCTTTCAGGAAATAGTGTGGTTGTGATAGCAATTGCGGCAGGTGCAGTATGTATGCTGATGTTTGCATCAAAGAAAAAGAAACATGCGAAAAGCAAGAAGTAAAATAATTTTAAGTAAAGAAAAGGAATAATGTTGAAAGATAAAATGCGGGAAAGTTTTATGAAGAATAAAAAACGATTAGTTATCATCATTGCAGCAGTTATGCTTGTAATCTTGAGTATCTGTATTGGAACAGGCGTTTTTTCAAAAGTGAATGATGCGAAGAAAATTGCAGAAGCATTAAAGCCTTTGTTGGAAGCAAAAAGCCAGTCTATGAACTTAAAAATAGATGCAGATATAAATAGAACAGGTATTTTGCTTGACAGTAATATTTCTCTGATACAAGAAAATGAAGTGAAGTATCTGGTGTTGGAGCAGGAGGGAAATGTATTTTACATCGCAGATAACGTACTTTTTTTAAAAAATGGAAAAGCATTTAAAATAGCAGATGAAATGCAGAGTCAGGCTGTATCGTATGAAAATCTATTGCCGCAGATTTTGGAACTTTATGAGATACTTGAAATTACAGCAGTTGAAACAGAACATGAGAAAAGCTATGAAATAAGCGTTACAGGTGAGCAGGTGCAAATGCTGCTGAAGGCTGTGCCGTCTATGGCAGAAACAGATTTAAGTATGATAGAAAACCTGCAAGTGAAGTTGGTTACAAAAGAAGCAGTTTTGGATCGCATTGAATTATTTGGCAAAGCAGATATGGAAAATGTGGCAGCGGAAATCAGAATAACAGCTTCGGATTTTGAAATATTAGAAGATGGTGAATCTATCATTCCGGATGCAGTAAAGGCAAGTGTAGCGACAGTCGATAAGGAAGCCCTGTTTAGTCTGACAGAGGATTTATACCGGCTGGTTTTGGCATTAGAGCCATTTGCAAATATGGAAAATCTGCAAGGTACATTAAAGCTTTCGGTTAATTGTGGTCTGCTTCAGACAAATGTATCCTTAAAGCTGTCAGAGTTAAAAAACCAGACAGGGAATAGCGGAATGGAAATAAATGCAGCGGATTTGGAAGCACTTCCGGAAATACTTGGCATGCTCTGCATGGAAGGAGATATCAGTTGTACAGAAAACAATGGAGTATATAGTTATAAATTGATTTTGGACAAAGATACCATGAAAAAACTGGTGGAGATGCTGATTCCAAGTGTGGGTATAGACACGATAAGCTTTACAAAAGGAAGTACAGAAATTCTTTTGACCGAGAATCAAATTATGCAAATGGAACTCTTGATAGAGGGAGGTATAAATGCGATGATTACAGAGGTACCTATGAATATTGGAGTAACGTTTTTATTTGAATAAAAGCAACTATTCAGAGCAGTTCAAAACACTTGCTGTTTTGAACAAAAGAAAGTGATTCAGGTGTGTGCATCCCTCGGAGAGCTATATATGAGGCGAAGTTTTTAATCGCCGAATATATAGGCGGTGATTGAAAATCACGCCTGCGCCACACACGGTCACGAAGTGACAAATTCCTTATACGCGTGTGTGTGCATCCCCCGGAGGGTCTATATATGAGGCGAAGTTTTTAATCGCCGAATATATAGATAGAATAAATAAAAACATAAAATAAAAGGAGATGATTAAGGACTGGTCATCTCCTTTCCTTGTTATATGCAAATTATTGTATCACATTTTTGAAGAGAGTATATGTTTTCGTCTGAAATGGCAACTGCCATTTTTGGCAATCTGCTTTACATAAATTTTGTGCTTATATATAATATTAAGAAAACAGGTATCAAATATTCCAAAAAGAAAATGGAACATTTTTCGGAAATTTAAAATTATATAAAGATGAAGAATATGGTCTTTCACATAATATGATCTGTTTTGATTCACTCTATGAAAAAAGAGAGTATGAGTTGATAGCAGTTTTCTATTCACAGGTCTATTATAAAAATCAAGATGTATTTAAGTATTATAAGTTCTTTCAGGCAGATACGCAGGAAGAATTTGATGAGTGGTACAACAACATAATGGAACTATCTCTGTATGATACGGGCGTGAGGCAGAGTTTGGAGATGAATTTATTGTGCCTATCATGTAGAGGATGGAAGATTTGTTGTTGTGGGATAGTCTTTTCCGGATTCAGCAATATCCGAGAAAATGTTTCGCGTTTTTAAAGTAAATATAATTTGCAGAATAAGGCAAGTATGCCTAGTAGCGAAAAGAAACACGGTTGGGAATACCTGCCCATTAAAGAAGTGATAAATAGTTACATTATTTTTTTAATCTGGCACCAAAGCCTTCTGACAATCTTTTTTGTAAATCAGCAGAAAAATCTGCTTTTACTAAAATTTTTGAAACAGCATCAAGCTGCTTGGTCAGTTCATCTGCAATTTTAGTCATCTCTTTATAAATCCGTTCGGCTTCGTCATAATTATTGCGCGAAATTGCAGTATAAGCTTTTTTTCCGGCTTCATGTAATTTGTCGTGAATAGCACTTGTTTGTTTCCAAAGAGGAAGTGCTTCTTCTTTATTAGGGGTCAGATAAATAAGTCCTACACTAAAGGTACATTTTTTTGGGTCTAATTCGATAGGGAGAAGCTCCTGTGCTTGTAACATTTTTTCAAAATTAGCGAGCCATTTTTGGAGTGAATTTTTCATCCAACCGATATACAGATAATAAGTACGCTCGTCATGTTCAAAGAATTTGTCATGGTCTATCTTACTAAAAGTGGTCAATGATAGGTGTATTTCTTCTTGAATACGATAAAATGGCTGAATAGATTTTGTAACATTTTTTGTTACATCACTGATTTGAACAGTGGTTTCAGCTAATTGTTCGCACTGATTTGTAATTTCTACGGTCTGATTGCCGAGTTCATGCATAGCACTTCCAATTTCTTCACTTACCGATGCCAAAGAAGTCATATTAGAGGCAATCTGTTTCATTTCTTCCATGTTTGTTTCGTTGATATCCCAAATGGCAGAAATTTTTTCGGACATACTGTTTAAAGAATTTACGGTATTGGTGGCACTTTGTGCTGATTTTTTAGAGGCTATACGGATATTTTCAACGAAAGAACCCATTTTTCCTGTTAATTGCTGGGTTTCTTCTGCTAATTTACGAATTTCTTCTGCAACAACGGCAAATCCCCTTCCTGCTTCTCCGGCACGAGCAGCTTCAATAGAAGCATTTAATGCTAAGAGGTTTGTCTGACTGGAAATGGAATTAATTCCTTCAATTACTTCATTCATACGGTTTACGACAACAAGTAATTCATTCATATCTGCTTCCGTCTGTTTGGAAATGTCTATGGTATGATTAGAAAGGTCTTTGATATTGGTTAATTCATTTTGTCCTTGTTCGATTTTGCTGTATACACTTTCGCTGTCTGCGGCAGTTTCTGTAATCGTACCAGTGAGCTGTTCTTGCTGCTGATTTACCTCATCTGCTACAATAGAGGTGCCTTTTGATACGTCTAAAATAACTTGTGTAGCACTATCTACGGTGCTTGTCATATTAGAGAGTTTGTTCATATGAAAGTTAATCTGCTTATCTACTCCTGAAATAGAGAGCATGGATGCTAAATTTTTTTTGAAAATATCTTCGACATTTTCGTGTGCGTTTACAATGCGTTTGTATAAGTTTTGTAGTTCAGGTGAAGCTTTGCTGTAATCTGTTTCGGTATAGTTGCTAAGCGAAACGATATAATCATTATTAATTTTCTTTTTTATTAACCCCATGAAATAAACCCTCCATTGAAATTAAGCTTTTAGAGCTTAAGATTAATTATAAATTGTCTATTAATTTTAACATATATTTCCATAAAAGTATAGAAAAAGTCTCAAAATTCTTTTCGCATTATTTCTCAAATTTTAACAACTCTCTAACATCTTTTGTGGTACAATAAAAGTATCATAGATTTTAAAGGAGAAAAAGCTTATGAGGAAAGTCGGAGTAGCAACGGACAGTCATAGCGGAATTTTGCCGCAAGAGGCAGAAAAATTGGGAATTTTTGTTCTTCCTATGCCATTTTATGTGGAAGAAGCTTGTTATTATGAGGGAGTTTCGATTACAAGAGAAATATTTTTTTCGTATTTACGAGAGGATAAAAAAGTATCCACTTCTCAGCCGTCACCAGAGGATGTAATGGAATTTTGGAGAAAGGCATTAAAAGAATATGAACAGCTTGTGTATATTCCAATGAGCAGTGGATTAAGCGGTTCATGTCATACTGCAATGATGCTTGCAAAGGACGAAGAATTTGAGGAAAAAGTATTTGTAGTAGATAATGGTCGTGTGGCGACACCTTTGCATCGTTCGATTTTGGATGCATTGGAGATGGCAGAAGAAGGAATGGCGGCTTCTCAGATTAAAGAAGTTTTAGAAGTTGCGAAAGAGAATATGTCCATTTATATAGCGGTAGAGTCGTTGGAACATTTGAAAAAAGGAGGCCGTATTTCTCCTGCAACCGCAGCTCTTGGGACATTATTGAATATTAAACCGATTTTAAAACTCGGTACAGAGGTGCTTGATACCTATAAGAAGACCCGAGGTATGAAGAAGGCAAGAAAAGAAATGATTGAAGCAATGAAGCGGGATTTTGAAACAGTATTTAAAGAATATTATGAAAAAGGTGAAGTTTACCTGCTGGCAGCCTCAAGTGCAGATGAGGAAACGACAAAAGACTGGGTAAAAGAAATACAGGAAGCGTTTCCAAATATGGAGGTAATGTGTGACCATTTAACGCTTGGTATTTCTTGCCATACAGGTGAAGGCGGTTTGGGAATTGGATGTTCCTGCCGTCCAAAAAGATAAAGGAATAGTGGAGGATAGAAAACGTGTGGCGAATTTTATTGATGGTGTTACGGAACTTTTGGAGAGTACCTTCGGCGTGGTTTAAACTATGCCATTATGCTAAGCATACAGATGAATATTCTTACGAAGAAAAATATAAACATATCCGATATATTTTGAAACGGGCTGTAAAAACTGGAAATATTAACCTTCAGGTGACAGGGTTGGAAAATATTCCCAAAGAGCCTGGATTTTTACTTTGCGGAAATCATCAGGGAATGTTTGATGTTTTAGCAGTTGTGGCTTCATTTGAACAGCCGATTGCAGCAGTATTGAAAAAAGAGCTGGCAGAAATTCCATTTTTGAAGCAGATTATTGCGTGTACGAAATCACAGCCGATGGATAGGGAAGATATCCGTCAGTCTATGAAGGTAATTCAAGCAGTAATCAAAGAGCTTGGAGCTGGAAGAACGTTTTTGATTTTTCCGGAAGGAACGAGAAGTAAAAATGGAAATAAGATGCTGGAGTTTCACAGCGGTACGTTTAAATGTGCGACTAAGTCAAAATGTACAATTCAGCCGTTTGCACTCATCGATAGCTTTAAGGTATTGGACCATAATGGAATTGATAAGGTAAATGTGCAGCTTCATTATTTAGAGCCAATTCCTTATGAAGAATACAAGGATATGAATACAACAGAAATTGCGGCAATGGTACACGATAGGGTAGAGAAGAAGATTGCAGAGGTAGAATTAGGAGTGGCGTAATGAATATATTATTTTTTTTAACACCGAAAGATGAAGTGGCACATGTAATGGAAAATGAATCTTTGCGTAAGGTTTTGGAAAAGATGGAAAAGCATGGATATACAGCAATTCCGCTGCTTAGTAAAAATGGAAAATATATTGGAACAATTACGGAAGGTGATTTGCTTTGGTATTTGAAAGAACATGATTTTCCGACACCTGCTGAGATGGATGAGGTATTGATTACGACAGTCCGCAGACGAAGGGATAATAAAGCAGTTCATGTGCATGAAAAGTTAGAAGGCTTATTTGAAAAAGCTGCAAATCAGAATTTTGTTCCAGTGGTAGATGATGACAAGGTATTTATTGGGCTTGTGACGAGAAAAGATGTACTGCTTGAGATGGGAAGAAGGTTGAAACCGAAGAAATAGGATTGTATTATGAAAAAAGAATTGAGAATAAAATGTTTGGTACTAGACCATGATGATACGGTGGTAAAAAGTACACCTGAAATAAATTATCCATCGTTTAAAAAAGCATTATCAGTTTTAAGACCTGAAATAGAATTGAGTTTTGAATTATTTACGGAAGTAAATTTTGTCTATGGATTTGAAAAAATGTGCAAGGAGTATTTTGGATTTACAAAAGAAGAAATGCTGTTTCAGATGGAGTGCTGGCGTGAGGCTTCCGAGGAAATTCCAAATGTATATGAAGGATTAAAAGAGGTTCTTTGGGAATATGTGCAAAATGGTGGAAAAGTCTGTGTGTCAACACAATCAAGTGAAGAACGTGTTTTACGAGATTATGAAGCGGCAGGACTGCCAAAACCGGATTTGGTATTTGATTGGAACTGCAAGCATAGAAAACCACATCCGTATGCATTATTAGAAATTATGAGGCGATATGATTTAAAAGCAAGTGAACTTTTAATGGTAGACGACTTGAAAATGGGGTATCTTATGGCAGAGGCTTGTGATGTACCATTTGCCTGTGCAGGCTGGTCGGATAATCAGATTCCTTTGATTCGGGAATTTATGAAAGAGCATAGCAATTATTATTTGACGAGCGTAGAGGAATTGAAAAGATTATTATTTTAGAATAAAAAGGGTTTGTTGAGAAATAGAAATAACATACAATATATCGTATATGCAAAACGAAATTATATACTATATGTTGAATATGTTTTCCGTTTTCCAATAAGCTCTTTTTTGTACTCTTGAATCATTTTCTTTTGGTTAAAACAGCAAGTGTTTTGACCTGCTCTAAATAGTTACCTAAAACATTTCAAATTGTTTCAAGTGTAAGAAGATGATTTGGGTGTATAAATTGCTTGAAAGAGAGATTTTTGAACAGTTTATAAATATCGGCTGAAAATATAATAGTGTGTTATGATAAAAATTAAAAAGGATAAAGAAAATTAAAAAAATAATTTAATAAAATTAATATTGACTTTAATATTATTAAAATATATAATGAAATTGAGAAGAGGAGAATGAACATTTTATTGCAATAAAAATTCTTTTATTTATAGGTTTTCGTATACGAAACATGATAATTATGAAGAAGGGAGCTGAATATGAAGCAATTACCACTTTGGATTACGGAATTAGATGAAACGGAATTGAATTTTATTAAAAATTTTGTCTTATCTTCCGGTTCGTTAAAACAGATGGCGAAAGAATACGGAGTAACTTATCCCACGATTCGGTCACATTTGGATGCTGTTATTAAGAAGATAGAGCTTGGAGAACAGGCAGAAGAAGACCCTTATGTGAAATTAATTAAAGGAATGGCGATTGAAGGAAGTATTGAATTTGATGCAGCCGCAGTGTTAATTCGTGAATATAAGAATAGGAGGTAGGATTATGGGTATCTCAGGAATGATGTTAATAACAATTGGTTTTGTATTGATTTTTCGTGTATTGATTGAAAAGTTCTTTTATCATGCAGAGTATCAAAAAAGGTTAGGATATGCAGTCGGCATGATGTTGTGTTATACAATGATACTGATGTCGGTGATATATCTTTCTGGAGAATATATGGTAAACCAAATGTCTGTAAAGGATTTTCGGGTTTTGCTTTGTGCAGTTGTTTTTGCAATGAATTTGGTCATTATATTTGCTATTGCATTAATTTGTTCTGTTGCAAAGAAGCGGTCATTAAGCAGTAGAGAGAAAATAAAATTGAAAGATTTGTAACCATTCAGAGTAGTAGCAAAAGAATGTGATTCATGTGTGCAAAAATTCATTAAAATATGGGTTTGTCGAGATTGTATTTGTTTTTCATTTCTCGACAAGCCCATATTATATTTTTTAGTAATTATTCAGAGTTCTTTCTTTTTTGGGAAAGAAAAACAACCATCGCAATTCCTGCGATTGCAACAAACACAGAAATAAACTGTGAGGTAGATAAAGTTCCTACATTTCCACGTTCTAAATCTCCACGGAAAAATTCAATGATAAAACGTCCAATGCTATAAAATACTAAATAAAATGCACCGATTTTTCCCGGTTGTTTATTGTATTTGAACAGGATACATAATAAAAAGAAATGTGCAAAGTCGAAGGCACTCGAAACCAACTGGGAAGGAAATAATGGAATATGATTTGGTGCATAAGCGGAATTGGTAAAGGTAATGGAAATCGGAGAATCCATCGGTGTACCATAACAGCAACCTGCAAGAAAACAGCCGATTCTGCCAAAGCCCTGTGCTAATGCAATGGAAGGTGCTGCACAATCCAGATAGTGAAGAAAAGAAATCTGTTTTTTCTTACAATAAAGGAAGGCAGCTAAAATACCAAAAATGATACCGCCGTAAACCACAAATCCTTCGGTGAGATTTCTTACAATTAAAGAAGGATTTGCAAGAATTTCATCTAAAATTGTAATATAAAATAGAAGTTTTGCCCCTAAAATACCAAATCCTACGCCAATCAGTAAAATATTAAAAACCGGTTCAGGGTCAAGTCCTGATTTTTTGGCGAGACGTTCGGTGTTAAAATAAGCGGCCAGAATACCAATGGCAATCATCAAACCGTAACCATAAATGGTAAATGGACCAATTGTAATAAGTTCGTTATGCATATAAAACCTCATTTCTAAAATCTATCTGTCCAATTATAGCATTATTCCCTAAAATATGCTAGACTATGAGGAGTAATAAATAAAGGAAAGAGGAAACGAAGTTATTGTTCAAAGGGCTATCAGACATTTACTGTCGGATAGCGAAATAGCATGATTCAGGTGTGAATACTGTCCGATGGACAGCTTAGACTCCTTTTGCGTAGCAAAACTTTAAATGAGTCTGCGAATCATTACCGGAACGCAGTGAACAGTAACAAACGAATAGAGAAGTTTATGCGTGATGAAACAGAAAGAAAAAAAGATATGGGTATCGAGATAATTGATATGGAAAATGAGGAATGGAAAACGGAGAAGATACCTAAGAAAAGGTCAAAGGCGTTTATTTTTTTGAAAGAGTTGTTGGAGTTAGTAGTAGATATAGTGGTAACTATGACAATATTAATTCTTTTAAAAGAATATGTCATTATCAATGCCTATATTCCAAGTGGTTCGATGGAGTATACCATTATGCCAAAGGATAGGATTATTGGAAATCGTCTTGCTTATTTAAAGGAGGAGCCGGAACGAGGAGATATTGTAATTTTTAAATATCCCGATGATGAGGAGCAGTTGTTTGTAAAAAGAATTATCGGACTTCCGGGAGAAACAGTGACCATTCGAGATGCAAAGGTATATATTGGAGAAGAAAAAATTCTTTTGGAAGAAACCTATTTAAAAGAAGAATGGATAGTGGATAATGGACCATATACTTTTGTAGTACCAGAGGGAAGTTATTTAATGCTTGGGGATAATCGGAATAATTCTAAAGATTCGAGATATTGGAAAAATACTTATGTAGAGCAAGAGGATATATTAGGGGAAGCAGTATTTCGTTACTGGCCGTTGGAGAGTTTTGGAAAACTGGAATAATTATGAGTAATGATAGAGGGATAAGAAAGAGGATTTTTTATGGTAACATTGTTGGCAAAGTTTTTTATTCGTGAGGAAAGAGGCGATGTACGTCAGGCGTATGGCATATTATGTGGTGTTTTGGGAATTTTATTAAATGTAGGATTGTTTTTTGGAAAGTTTATTGCAGGGTTTCTAAGTAATTCGGTTGCGATTACGGCAGATGCTGTCAATAATTTATCTGATGCAGGTTCATCGTTTATTACATTGATTGGTTTTAAATTGGCAGGACAGAAACCGGATACGGAGCATCCGTTTGGTCATGGAAGAATGGAATATATTTCAGGACTTGTTGTGGCGGCAGCGATTTTGTTGATGGGTTATGAATTAGCAAAGGATTCGATTAAAAAGATTATTACACCACAGGAAACGGAATTTTCACTCTTAGTATTAGTTATTTTAGCAGTTTCCATTTGTGTGAAAATTTATATGTTTTATTATAATCAAGCTGTGGGAAAAAAGATTGATTCAGCTGCTATGCTCGCAACGGCAAAAGATAGTTTAAGTGATAGTGTTGCTACAGGTGTGGTGTTAATTTCGGCATTGGTAAGTCGTTATACCAGTTTAAAAATTGATGGTTATTGTGGACTTTTGGTGGCATTATTGATTTTTTATGCAGGATATTCGGCAGCAAAGGATACATTAAATCCACTTTTGGGGCAGAAAGCATCGGAGGAATTTGAACAGGAAATTGAAGATTTGGTGATGGCACATAAAGAGATATGTGGGATTCACGATTTATTTGTACATGATTATGGTCCGGGAAGGCAGATTATTTCGCTTCACGCAGAAGTGCCTGCAGATTCAGATATTATGATGATTCATGATATCATTGATAATATTGAAAATGAACTGCGTGTAAAATTGGGTTGTGATGCTACGATACATATGGACCCGATTGTGACCAATGATGAGCATGTGACAAAAATGAAAACAGCAGTGTTACAGGTGATAAAAGAATTGGATGAGCGATTGACCATCCATGATTTTCGTATGGTAGAAGGGCAAAGTCACACGAATTTGATTTTTGATGTAGTAGCACCGTTTCAGTTTTATTTAGAGGATGAAGAATTAGTGAAAGAGATTTTTGCAAGAACGCAGAAAAAACTTGGGGAGCGTTATTTTACGGTGATTACGGTGGATAAAAAATAAAATGACTGAAACTGTGAAGGTATGACAAAAAAATAACAATAAGAGAAGCAGTAGATTTTGACAGATAAATTTTTATATCGTAGCTATGAAGAGACGGAATAGTTACGAATAATGTTGAGAATGAATGGACTGTGGTAAAAACAGAAGAAGGAGAAGTGTATGACGTTATTGGATATTATAGGACCTGTTATGGTAGGACCATCGAGTTCACATACTGCAGGTGCAGTAAAAATTGGTTTGGTGTCTAAAAAATTGATGGTGGAAAAGGTAGTAAAAGCGGATATTTATTTTCATGGTTCTTTTCAGGCGACTGGAAAGGGACATGGAACAGATAAAGCAGTTGTGGCGGGGTTACTTGGTTTTGCAGTAGACGATTCTCGTGTACCATTTAGTTTTGAAGCAGCAAAGCAAGAGGGACTGGAATTTCAGATTATGGGGATTGACTTAGGCGATGCACATCCGAATACTGTGAAGCTGAATCTGACAGGAGAATCTGGAAAGAAAATTGAGATTATAGCGGCATCAATTGGTGGTGGGCAGATTGAAGTTTGTGAAATTGATGGGCTTTCGGCAAGTTTTGGCGGGGATTATCCGACTTTAATTGTAAATCATAAGGATATGACAGGAAGGGTAACGGCTGTAACAGCGAGTTTAGCAGAGTGCCAAGTAAATATTGCTACCATGAAGCTGTATCGTACCATTCGAGGCGGCGATGCAGTAATGATTATTGAGTGCGACCAGGAAGTTCCAGTGTCGGCGATTAAACGTTTGGAGGCATTAGATGGAATTATTAAGGTTACTTATTTAAGTTTGCAGGAATAAAGAGTGGTTTAGAGAGTATAGTGGTTTAAAAGGCAGTTGGAAAATGCTTTAGCATTAAGAAATAAGAGGAGAAGTTATGTATCGTTCTTTGGCAGAAATATGTGAAGTAGAAAAAAGAGAAGGCATTCCGTTTTGGAAGATTGTACAGCAGATGGACTGTGTAGAAACAGGAATGTCGGAGCCTGAAAATTTTGAAAAAATGCGTGTGATGTATCAGGCAATGAAGGAAGCAGACGACAGATACGAGGGAGATTTGATTTCTCCAAGTGGTTTGGTAGGTTCAGAAGGAAAGAAAATGCAGCAGGCGAGGGAAGCAGGAATTACGCTTTGTGGCAGATTGATGGGTAAGGTAATGGAAAAGGCATTGAAAACAGGAGAGTCGAATGCCTGCATGAAACGTATCGTGGCAGCGCCTACGGCAGGTTCCTGTGGCGTAGTGCCGGCAGTTTTTATTACATTAGAGGAAGAAAAACATTTTACAGAGGAAAAAATGATAGAAGCTCTTTATGTGGCAGCAGGAATTGGCGGTGTGATTGCAAACCGAGCTTTTCTTGCAGGAGCAGCAGGTGGATGTCAGGCGGAAATTGGTTCGGCATCAGCGATGGCAGCAGGCGGAGCAGCTTATTTAATGGGGGGAAATTCAGAAGCAATTTCTAATGCAGCAGCTTTGGCATTGAAAAATTTATTGGGACTGGCTTGTGACCCGGTGGCAGGACTTGTAGAAGTACCATGCGTGAAACGAAATGTGGTTGGTGCAGTGAATGCACTTGCAGCGGCAGATATGACAGCAGCGGGAATAGGAAGTAAAATTCCACCGGATGAAGTCATTGATGCGATGAGAAGTATTGGACGAAGTATGAATGAAGATATCAGAGAAACCGGAAAAGGCGGTCTTGCGGGAACACCGACTGGAGTAAGAATAAAAGAAAATTTGACCGGGTTAAAGTAGTAGGAAGTTAAAAATAAGAATCAGTCGGATAATTAAAGAAAAATATCTGAGTGAAAGTAATGAATATATAGAAATAGGGAACTATAATTGAGCAAATTTAAAATATTGCACAAATTTATCTTTGTAATACGGACAATTCTATTTAAAAACAAAAAAATGTCTTTGTATAGCAAACAATATCCAATTATTTTTGTGCATTTTTCTATATTTGCTCATTTATAGATAGGGAAGATAAAAGTGAGTAAAAAGATAGGCAAAACTGGGAAAATAGTTAAAACTACAAAAGTAGAGAAAAATAAAGAAAAAGAGCCAAATAAAAAGAATATAAAAATAGAAAAAGTAACGCAGAGTAAAGAACGAAAGCAAGAGAAAGAAATAGAGAAAAGGGAATCTAAAAAGCAGGATAAAAAAATAAAGCAGAGTAAAGAGAAGGAAGCGATTGAAAAAGCAGAACAAAGAAAAAAGAAAGCGGAAAATATAGAAAAGCCGCAACGTGAAAAGATAGGACAAATCAAATCAAAAGGAGAAAGTAAAAAAACAGAATCTTGTCCGTATGCAAAAAAATGTGGTGGATGTGATTATCAGGGTAAGTCCTATGAAGAACAGTTAAAAGAAAAACAAGCATATGTGCAGAAAACTTTAAAAGATATATGTAAAGTAAAGCCGATTATTGGAATGGAACAGCCATATCATTACCGTAATAAAGTACATGCTGTCTTTGATATTGTAAAAGGCGGTAAGCGTGGTACACAAAAAGGCATGAAAAGTCAAAACAGCGGTGCTTCTGCTGGAACAATTATTTCAGGTGTCTATAAAGCAGGCACACATGACGTTGTCAATATTGATGAATGTATGATTGAAGATGCAAAGGCAGATGCAATTATTCGGGATATTCGAGGGTTACTTCGTTCATTTAAAATAAAAACTTATGATGAAGATACAGGATATGGTTTACTTCGCCATGTATTAATTCGTAAGGGACATTATAGCGGACAGATTATGGTGGTTTTGGTATTAGGGTCACCGATTTTGCCGTCAAAGAATAATTTTGTTAAAGCACTTCGTCAGTTACATCCGGAGATTTCAACCGTTGTAATTAACGTGAATGATAAACAGACAAGCATGGTTCTTGGTGAGAAAGAAACTACGATTTATGGAAAGGGATTTATTGAAGATACTTTATGTGGAAAAGTCTTCCGTATTTCTCCGAAATCCTTTTACCAGATAAATACAGTACAGACAGAAGTATTGTATGGAAAAGCAATTGAGGCAGCAGGACTTACCGGAAAAGAAACCATTATTGATGCTTATTGTGGAATTGGAACAATTGGTATCATTGCAGCAGATAAGGCAAAGGAAGTCATCAGCGTAGAGTTAAATAAAGATGCTGTCAAAGATGCGATTTTCAATGCAAAACGCAATGAGATTAAAAACGTACAGTTTTATAATGCAGATGCAGGAGAATTTATGGTACAGCTTGCCGAACAGCAGAAAAAGGTAGATGTCGTATTTATGGACCCGCCACGGGCAGGAAGTGATGAAGCATTTTTATCTTCTGTTGTGAAGCTTGCACCGGAGAAGGTAGTGTATGTTTCTTGTAATCCTGAAACATTGGCTAGGGATTTGAAATATTTAGTGAAGCATGGATATCGGGCAGAGGAATGTCAGCTTGTGGATTTATTTCCTTTTACAAAACATGTCGAGACTGTATGTTTATTGTCCAAACTAAAATCGACTAATCATATCGAAGTTGAAT
>CAYMHX010000015.1:0-19556 GCA_964390325.1 uncultured Roseburia sp.
TGTTTGGCTGCGTAAGAATATGATTCAGGGGTTGATTTTTGCTTTGCGAAGCAAAAATCAATCGTTGCTGGTCACGGAGTGAACAGTAACTAAGATATTTTTGCATAAGGTATATTTATAGGCGGTGATTCCAAATTACCGAATATGGTATTAGAATTGATATGCAGAAAATAAAGAAAGGATGGTCGAAAGATGGCAAAAGACGTAATTATTGCTTGTGATTTTAACAGCAAAGAAGAAGTATTGAACTTTTTAAGTAAGTTTGAAGATGAAAAACCATTTGTAAAAATTGGTATGGAACTTTTCTATGGTGCAGGACCGGATATTGTTCGTGAAATTAAAAAAATGGGACATAAAATTTTCTTAGATTTAAAATTACATGATATTCCAAATACAGTAAAAAAATCTATGGTAGTATTATCAAACTTAGATGTAGATATGTGTAATGTTCACGCAGCAGGAACAAAGGGTATGATGTCTGCGGCAATCGAAGGATTAACAAGAGCAGATGGTACAAGACCTCTTTTAGTGGCAGTAACACAGCTTACATCTACAAGTGAAGAAGTAATGCAGAGAGAACTTTGGATTGAAAAACCAATTGATGAAACGGTTATGCATTATGCAAAAAATACAATGGAAGCAGGCTTAGACGGTGTTGTATGTTCTCCGCTTGAAGCAGGAAAAGTACATGAAGTATGTGGTGAAAAATTCTTAACGATTACACCTGGTGTACGTTTTGCAGATGGAGATGTAGGTGACCAGAAACGTGTAGCTACTCCTGAAAAAGCAAGAGAATGGGGTTCTGACTATATCGTAGTAGGAAGACCAATTACACAGGCAGAAGACCCTGTTGCAGCATATAGAAGATGTGTAAAGGAATTTCTTGGTGAATAAGTTTTAATTTATATAGGCGGTGACCCCAAATTGCCGCCTGCACCACGCACAGACACGAAGTGACACTTTACCTATTTGTGCGTGTGTGCATCCCTCGGAGAGTTATCTATTTGGCGAAGTTTTTTATCGCCGAATGATAGAATGAGATAGTATGGAAAAGACCTGTTTTTCAGGTCTTTTTCTGATTATAAAAATGGGTAGAGGTTATTTGTTGCATGTTAAAAAATAACAATAGAAAGACAGGGTTATGGATATGGAAAATAGGGGATTAAGTGGCAGTACCTTAAAAATCATCGCAATGATTGCGATGCTAATTGACCATATTGGTGCAGTAGTTCTTGCGAGAGTGATTATTGGTACAGGAAATAGGGAAATTTATGAGATTTATATGGTATTAAGAAAAATCGGTAGAATTGCGTTTCCGATTTTTTGTTTTCTTTTAGTAGAAGGTTTTGTATATACTTCGGATAAAAAGAAATATGCAGTTCGGTTGGGAATATTTGCATTGCTTTCAGAGATACCGTTTGATTTAGCATTTCAAAGTAAGATAGTAGGATTTGAACATCAAAATGTATTTTTTACATTGTTGTTTGGATTTTTAGCGATGGCTGGATATGAGTATTTGGGTAAAAAATATCCAATACGCGATATGCAGGTGATATTGATGCAGTTGGCTGTACTTGGAGTGTGTATGGGTATGGCAGAGTTTTTGAAAACAGATTATGGTGCAGTGGGTGTGAGTTGTATCATGCTTTTATATCTATTTCGTGGAAAAAAGCTTTATCTGATACCGGCAGGCTGGATTTTATTTCTTTCTAATTGGACGGCGATATTTGGATTTTTATTCACACTATTTTATAATACTAAAAGAGGACTTCCCTTAAAGTATGTATTTTATTTATTTTATCCGGTGCATTTGCTGATATTATATGCAGTGTGTTGCATGATGGGAATTGCTTTGATTCCTGCTGTATAGGGCAAAAAATGATGAAATAGGGTAACTAAACCAGTCACAAAAATAGAAGTTTGTATAAAAAATTTGTGGCATGAAAAATATAGATATGATATGATAGAACAGAGTAAAGCTTTCGGATGCCGAAAGCTTTGTTAATTTATAACTATTCAGAGCAGGTCAAAACACTTGCTGTTTTGACCAAAAGAACGTGATTCAGGTGTAAATACTGCTAAAGGCAGCTTAAAATTCTATCGCGAAGCGATTTTAATGAATTTTTGTATCGTAACTATGAGGGTACTGAATATTACGAACCATTTAAAAATTTTTTTGGCTTTGGATAGATGAAAGGATTTGAGAAAGCAGGGGTGATGCGATGTTAAAATATTTTAAAACAGATGACCAGATTATACATGAGGAGGAAAAGCTCTGTGATGGCTGTTGGGCGAGGATGATTGCACCCACACAGGAAGAATGTGAATACATGGCAGAGCAGTTAATGGTGGATATTGAAGATATACAGGCTGCACTCGACCCCGAAGAAAGTTCGCGTATTGAATTACAAGATGGATATACACTCATTTTAGTAGATATTCCAGCCACAGAAGTACGTCATAAAAAACATGTATATACCACCATTCCGTTAGGAATTATTTTAAAGCCAGATGTTATAGTGACGATTTGTACGGAAGATACTCCGATTTTACAGAGTTTTGTAAATAGAAGGGTGAAGGAATTTAGTACAAAGAAAAGAATTCGCTTTGTATATCAGATTCTTTATAATGCGACAGGAAATTATCAAGCAAATCTTCGTACGATTGATAAGCACAGAATGGAGATAGAAGAACATATCAGTGATGAACCGGAAGATGTAGATATTATTACATTGCATGAATTAGAGTCTACACTTGTCTACTTTGCAACTTCGCTTCGGGCAAATGGTGTGGTATTAGACCGTTTGACCAGATATAAACGATTAGAACAGTATCCGGAGGATAAAGAACTATTGGATGATGTTATCGTGGAAAATAGACAGGCGATAGAAATGACTTCTATTTATCGTGATATTATCAATGGTACAAGGGAATTATTATCTTCTATTATCGATAGCCGTCTGAATAATGTTATGAAATCTTTGACGGTGATTACTGTTATTATGGCAATTCCTACGGTAATATCGGGTTTATATGGAATGAATGTAAATTCAGCAGGTGTTCCGTTGGCAAATTCTCCTTTTGGATTTTTAGTTATTTGTAGTATAACGTTACTGATTTGTGTTATTGTCATATTTTTATTAAGAAAGAAGAAGGTATTTTAGTATGAGTACAAAAGTATATGGGACAGTAGGTCCTGCGTGTTGTGACAAAGAAGTTTTAATGCAATTATTTGAAAAAGGAATGAATGGTATCCGTATCAATCTTTCTCATGTGAATTTATCAGAGGTAACAGAGTGGGTTGAAAATATCAAGGAAGCGTATGCCGCCGTAAAAAAAACAAATCCAAATCAACCAGAATTAGAAATGATTATTGATTTAATGGGACCTGAAATGCGTTTGGGAGAGCTGCTTTCGGAGCGTGTGTTGAAAGAGGGCGATAGATTGACAGTTATGGTGGAAGGAAAAACAAATCTATTCGACCCAACGGAGCTTCCAGTGCCAAGACCTGTGTTTGAAAAATTAGAGGTGGGAACGTCGATTTTAATTGATGATGCAAAAATTTTATTAGAGGTAGAAGAAAAACGTTCGAGAGCGGCAGAGTGTGTGGTAGTAAGAGGTGGTACGCTTCGCAGTGAAAAAAGCATCGCAATTCCGGGTGTGACCTTTGAAACACCGACTTTGACAAAGAGTGATATTACGAACATTCAACAGGCAAAAAGCTATGGGATTACAGGTGTCATGCTTCCTTTTGTAAGAGGAAAAGAAGACTTAGGTAATTTAAAAGGTGCTATGGAAGAAGCTGGAGTAGCAGATATGCGTATTTATGCTAAGATTGAAAATGAACTTGGCGTGAAAAATATCGAAGAATTATTACCGTTCTGTGATGAAATTATTATTGCAAGAGGAGACTTAGGAAATGCGATTCCACTTTGGGAGCTTCCGGTAGTGCAGGCTAAAATTGCCAAAGTGTGTAATAATGCAGGAGTACCATTTATGATTGCAACACAGCTGCTTGCATCTATGGAATATTTTGCAGTACCGACTCGTGCAGAGGTATCGGATATTTATCGTGCAGTAAGCGAAGGGGCTGCGTCTGTTATTTTGACAGGAGAAACAGCAGTTGGAAAATATCCTGTGGAAGCGATGGATGTTATGGTGAAGACCGTAAGAGCTGCTGAGGAGTATTTTGAAAGATAAGAGGAATTATTTTGAATATATAGTTACCTAATTAAAATAAATGACTCTGTTCTGAATATATCGTAATGTGCGACACCCATATTTAAAGTCGCTTTCAGCGAGATGGGTGCCGCTTTGGTTTTATTTACTCATTTCTAATAGTTTTTTCCGCATTTCTGCTTCAATTTTCTGTAATTCAGCTTCAGCGGCTGCTCGTTTTTGTCTGCCGTCTTCTTGAATTTTCATTACTTCATCTAAAGTAGAAATTAAGGTCTGGTTAGTAGCCTGAAGGGTTTCAATATCTACGATACCGCGTTCTGCTTCTCTTGCTGTTTCAATGGTTGCCATTTTAAGCTGTTCTGCGTTTTTACGAAGAAGTGCGTTTGTCATATCGCTGACTTCTCTTTGTGCTTGTGCAGCTTCTGTTGCATGATTTACACCAATAGCAATGACCATCTGGCTTTTCCATAATGGAATTGTATTGACAAGTGTAGATTGGATTTTATCAGACATTACAGTGTCATTGCTCTGAATGAGGCGAATTTGTGGTGCCATTTGCAAAGAAACTGTACGGGATAATTCCAAGTCATAAATTTTTTTCTCAAAACGATTGCACATTTCAGAAAAATCTTTTGCTTTTTGAGTATCCTCCGGAAGACCGCTTTGTTCTGCTTTGGCAAGTAAGGCTGGTAATTCTACGTTTTTTGCATGGTCTAACTTTTGTTTTCCTGCAAGAATGTACATAGAAAGCTCTTTGAAATAGTTTAAATTTAATTCATACATTTTATCCAGCATAGCAACGTCTTTTAATAAGGTAATCTGATGTCCTTCCATTGCTTCACAGATTTTATTGATATTCGCTTCTGCTTTGTCGTATTTGGCTTTCATATTTTCTAAATTATTCTTTTTCTTTTTGAAAAATCCCAAAATGCCTTTTTCATCTTCGTCTTCATCAAAATTTTTTAACTCTGCAACGACATTTGTCAATAAATCGCCGATTTCGCCAATATCTTTGGTACGGACATTATTTAAAGCTGTTTCTGAGAAGTCTGCGATTTTTTTCTGACTGCCTGCACCATATTGCATAATCATTTGTGTGTTGGTTAAATCAATTTGTGCGGCAAAGTCATTCACCATTTTCTGTTCTTCCGGGGAAAGAATGACTTCTATTTTTTCTTCTTTTGTCACTGGGGGTTCTGGTGTTACAGGTGTTGCTTTTGTTTCTTCCGGAAATGGATTAAAAGTTAAGGTTGGAGCTTCTTTTAACATTTCATCTAAATCTTTACTCATGTTTGCCTCTCATTCTACCAGATTAGTGGTATATTCGTTTTTTGGAACTTTCTGCTGTTTTTACAGTGAGTTCATTTATTTTTTGTTAAAAAATTGTGCTGTTTATGAAAAATCATTTTTGGTAAGTCCTTCTTTTGCTAACATAGTTTGAAGTACCTGTGCATCTGTTGCGGCATCAAATACAGCAGACTGGAACAGCTTATTTAAAAGTTCTGCAAATGCCTCGTTAATGGTATCGACTGTTTTTTCGATTTCAGCCTTGGCTTTTATTACTTCAGTACTAGGAGAACTAATATTGTCAAAGTCTGCATAAGACTGTAAAAGTTTGATAGTGGTAGGCAGATAATAGTTCATTAATTTATGCATTTGAGACATCTGGGTTGGGTCTTCTTCTAATCGTTCAAAAATTTCTTCTAGCAAATGTTCCATACGGTACATTTTTTGAGAAATAACTTCACCCGGAATGATATCGTTTAATTCATGCAGTTTATGAATATATTCATTGCCTTCTGAGAGCATAGCCTGTAATTCGGGATTAGAAGCGGCTGTCTGTTTCTTTTTAGCTTGTTTTACAGCTTCCTCTGCCTCATAGTTTTTGCGTTCTTTTTCTAATTTTAAGTATTCCCGATAGGTGGAATCATCTAACATAAGGCAGGTTTCGTTTGTATCTAAATGTCCTTCCGGGAAAAATCCAAGAGTTAACATTTTTTTTACATCTTTTAAAACGAATTTGGTACTTTTTCCAATATTGTTGGCAAGGTCTGAAATATTGACATACATTTTTCCGGCACAAAGGGAGAGATAGCGTTTCATACGTTTTAAGCGTTTTTTTTCAGAAATCCCCTTTCGGATGACCAAAATAGAGCTGACGAAAAGAAGGAAAAGGATGATAAAACTCCAGCTTGGCCAAACAAAGCCGATTGCAGCACAAATCAGTGCGGACAGTAATACACAGCCGATAACAGCGGCTCCGATACCGCCAAAAACCATATATAAGATACTGGAAACCTGTCCGACATTTTTGGCGGCAGGCAGGTGTTTTTTTGCAGGTGTGACCGTAGTTTTAGAAGTACGGTGAATGGTTTGGTAAGAGCTTTTGTTTAACTGTTCATTTCTTTTTTTCTGTTTTTCCTCATATTCGTGTGAAGTTTGATAAATTTTTGACGAATAAGAAATAGAATCACTGGCATGTTTTACCTGTTTTCCAGCTTGGGAAATGGCATCGGATACCGTGTCATTTACTAAAATATTTAATTGTTTAAAGTCACCTGTTGCTAAACCTTCTGTGACTGCTTGGGTAAATTGTTCTCCTAAATTGGAGTTGTTATGGTGATTACTCATTATTACTTCCTTATTAAAATATGTTTTAGTGTAATTATTCAGAGCAGGTTAAAACACTTGCTGTTTTAATCAAAAGAAAGTGATTCAGGCATGCAAAAATCCTATCACGAAGTGATTTTAATGGATTTTTGCATCGTAACTATGAAGGTACTGAATAGTTACGTTTTAGTTAGATTATCCCACATCTGCTTTTGTACTGCAATAGAATTTTTGAATAGTTATAAAAAATACTTTTGCAATAGAGAGAGATAGTATATAATAAAGAAGAAATATCAAGTTTGATAAATTTTGAATGGAGGTAGTGATATGTCAGCTTGGGATAATTTAAAAGGAAGTTTATTTGCTGCTGGACGTGATGTAAGTCAAAAGGCAAAAGAAGTATCGGAAGTAGCAAAGTTAAAAATGGATATTCATACAAAAGAAGATTTTGTAGAAAAGCAGTTTGCAGCACTTGGACGTGCTTATTATGAAGCAAATAAAGATGATGTCAGTGAGGCAGATGCAGCACAGTTTGCTGTAATTAAAGAAGCTTTAGATGAAATAAAACGTATGAATGAATTGGTATTGGATATTCAGGGAGTGGTTCAGTGTCCAAACTGTGCTAAAAAAGTGTCGTCGAATAATAGTTTTTGCAGTGATTGTGGTGCAAAATTAGATGAAATTGTGGTAGAAGGAACCGTAGTTTCTGAAGAAACACTTACAGAGGAAGAAACTGTGGAAAAAGTATCTGAGGAAGATATTACTGTAGAAGAATAGGTCAAAGGAAGATACTTTGGTATGGAGTAATTATGAGACTGGAAAGAAAGGCCTTGCGGTAGGAGAAGTGTAAATACCTCGCAGGGCTTTTGTTTTTTTAGGAGGTTTTTTGCTATGAAAAATGCGTTTAAATCGCTGGGAAAGGCAGCTGTTTATTTTTTTGTTTACTTCTTTATACAGATTTTCGTTTCTATTGTATTTAGTACAGGATTATCTGTAAAGATGACAATGGAAAAAATAGATGCGGGAGAAGTTATTGATACTGTGGAAATGACGGAACGATTAGAGGCAGAGATTATGAATTCTGCGATGTTGATGACATTTCTTGCAGGCATTTTGGTATTATTTGTTTTTTGGATAATATTTTGTATTCGTAAGAAAAAATTTATGAATGAAGTATGCATTTATCCAATTCCTATCAAGAGTATTGTGCCGATTATTTTTATGGCAGGCTGTTTTAATGTCATTACAAGTGTGATTATTTCCATTTTTCCATGGCCGCAAGCGTGGATGGAGTCGTATGCCCAAAGTTCATCAGCCGTTGATAGTTCACTGTCAGCATGGCTGACAGCCGTTGTAATGGCACCTGTTTTAGAAGAAATCGTATTTCGCGGGTTAGTGTATACCCGATTAAAAGAAGGGCTTCCGAGAGTTATGGCCGCTATTATGACCTCCTTACTATTTGGAGTTGTACATGGGACAATTATTTGGGCAATTTATACCTTTATTTTTAGTATGATTTTGATTTGGATATTTGAAAAATTTCAATCGTTGACAGCAGGTATTTTATTGCACTTGGGATACAATCTTTCGGGAATGGCGTTATCCTTAATTCCGGAGGAGGCAGGATTTTTGATTTTAGTACTTTTTGCATTCAGTATTTTAGGAGTAAAGGAGGCATATAAAAAGGTAGAAAAAAGTCTTTTCCTTGAGCAATGAAAATGTTATAATGGCATATATGTGTTTTACTTGTGAGCATTGATATTGGAGGAAATAGATGAAGTCTTCAATTAAAATTAAAGGAAAGTTAAAAGGCTATATTTATCTGCCGCTTATGATGGCAGGGATTTTAGCGCTGTTTAATATATTGATCTATATAAAAGATGTTATGGCAGGTGCTGCGTTTAGTGCTTTTCTTGCATTTTATTTGCTGGTGTTAGCACTATTTTACCGTAAATATAAGCCTGTTTTGGCACAAGAGATGGTAAGTTTTGCTACCAAATATGGAACAGTACAAAAACGACTTTTGCATGAGTTTGATATTCCGTATGCGTTATTGGATTATAATGCTAAAATTTTATGGTGCAATGAGAAGTTTTACGAAGCGACAGGAATTACAAAAGGATATCGTAAGTCGATTTCTGCATTGTTTCCAAATTTAACAAAGGAAATGATTCAGAAAACAGAACCTGTTGAGAGAGTAAATCTGATTTTTCAAGAAAAAAACTACCGTGTTTCGATGAAACGTCTGTATTTTACAGAAATGACAGATGGAAGTGAGCTTTTAGACGGTTCAGATAGTACGGAATATTTGACGGCATTGTATTTATTTGATGAAACTGAGCTAAATCAATATATTAAGGAAAATCGGGAACAAAAGCTGGTTGCAGGATTGGTTTATATTGACAACTATGAAGAAGCATTGGAGAGTATCGAAGATGTAAAACGTTCGCTTTTGATAGCATTGATTGACCGAAAGATTAATAAATATTTTGCTGAAATTGATGCATTGGTTCGTAAAATGGAAAAAGATAAGTACTTTGTAGTATTAAAATACAAGTATTTGGAACAGTTAAAAGCCGATAAATTCAATCTAATTGAGGATGTTAAGACGGTAAAAGTAGGAAATGAGATGTCAGTGACTCTAAGTATTGGTTTGGGGGCATTGGGTACAGGGTATACTCAAAATTATGAATATGCTCGTATGTCGATTGACCTTGCACTTGGACGAGGCGGTGACCAAGTTGTTTTAAGAGAGGGTGAGAATGTCTTTTATTATGGCGGTAAAACGCAGCAGGTAGAAAGGAATACACGAGTAAAGGCACGAGTAAAGGCACACGCACTGCGTGAAATTATCGAAAGCCGTGAACATGTAGTAATTATGGGACATAGTATTAGTGATGTGGATGCTTTAGGTTCTGCAATTGGTATTTATTGTGCAGCAAGAGAGCTTGGGAAAAAAGCACAGATTGTCTTAAATGTGATTACAACATCATTACGTCCGTGGGTAGAGTGTTTTTCGGTAGAAAATGGTTATCCATCCGATATGTTTATTAATAGTGAAGAAGCATTGTTAATTACAAATAAAAATACCTTACTTATGGTAGTAGACACCAATCGTCCAAGCTATACAGAGTGTCCTGAACTTTTAAAACGTACAAATACCATTTGTGTATTTGACCATCACAGACAGGGGAATGAAGTGATTGAAAATCCTGTTTTATCGTATATTGAGCCGTATGCATCGAGTGCCTGTGAAATGGTGGCAGAAGTTTTACAGTATTTTACCGAGAATATCCAGTTAGAGCCAATGGAAGCAGACTGTATTTATGCGGGAATGCTGATTGATACCAATAATTTTAATAGCAAAACAGGTGTCCGTACCTTTGAAGCAGCAGCTTATTTAAGAAGGGCTGGTGCAGAAATGACGCGTGTTAGAAAGCTTTTAAGAGAAGATATGGCTTCGTATAAAGCAAGGGCAGAGGCAGTACGTCATGCAGAGATTTATAGAACGATTTTTGCAATTTCCATTTGTCCGTCAGATGGTTTGGAAAGTCCTACAATTGTAGGAGCACAGGCAGCAAATGAGCTGTTAAATATTGTCGGCGTAAAGGCATCCTTTGTAATTACCGAATTTCAGAACAAAATGTTTATAAGTGCACGTTCGATAGATGAGATTAATGTACAGGTAATTATGGAAAAAATGGGCGGCGGCGGTCATTTGAATATTGCTGGTGCACAGCTAAAAGATTGTTCTTTGATGCACGTAAAACGTGTGATACAGGAAACTTTGGATAAAATGATAAGTGAAGGGGAGATAACAGTAATATGAAAGTAATTTTATTAGCAGATGTAAAATCATTAGGAAAAAAAGGAGAAGTAATTAATGTAAACGACGGCTATGCCAGAAATGCATTGTTACCGAAAAAATTAGCAGTAGAAGCAAATGCAAAAAATATGAATGATTTGAAATTACAAAATCAACATGCAGATAAGGTGGCACAGGAGAATTATGAGGCTGCACTTGCTTTAGCAAAAGAATTAGAAGACAAGAAGGTTGTAGTGAAAATGAAAGGCGGCGAAGGTGGAAGAACCTTTGGTTCTGTTTCTACCAAGGAAATTGCTGCAGAAGCAAAAAAACAGCTTGGTTTGGAGTTAGATAAGAAGAAAATGCAGCTTTCTGAACCAATCCGTTCCTTTGGTATGACAGAAGTGCCGATTAAACTTCATCCAAAGGTAATGGGTAAATTTACGGTTCATGTAGTAGAGAGTTAAGCTGGGTGTGGTAGAGGATTAGTTTATGGAAGAAACGCTGATAAAACGGATAATGCCACACAGTTTAGAGGCAGAACAGTCTGTAATCGGTGCAATGATTATGGATAAGGATGCAGTTGTGACGGTAAATGAAATTCTCATTCGTGAGGATTTTTATCATCAGCAGTATGGAATTCTGTTTGAGGCGATGATAGAGTTGTTTAACAGCGGAAGTCCTGTTGATTTGCTTACTTTACAGAATAAATTAAGAGAAAAAAATGCACCGCCTGAAATTATAAGCCTTGATTATGTAAAAGATTTGCTTACAGCGGTTCCAACTTCAGCGAATGTGAAATATTATGCAAAGATTGTAAAGGACCATTCCATTCGCCGCAGACTCATTAAGCTGAATCAGGAGATTGAAGATATATGCTATTTAGCACAGGAATCCGTAGATACACTGATGGATATCACGGAAAAAAAGGTGTTTGATTTGATACAATCCAGAGGCGGCAGTAACGATTATGTGCCAATCCGTCAGATTGTTATGAATGCTTTGGAAAAAATTGAAAATTCGGCAAAGAGTGACGGAAATGTAACAGGAATACCTACAGGATTTACAGATTTAGATTATCGGACAGCTGGTTTACAGCCGTCCGATTTAATTCTGATAGCAGCTCGTCCTTCTATGGGAAAGACAGCATTTGTATTAAACGTTGCACAACATGTGGCATTCCATGAAGACTTGTGTACGGCAATTTTTTCTTTGGAAATGTCAAAAGAGCAGTTGGTAAACCGTATGTTTTCTTTGGAATCTCATGTGGATGCACAGCTTCTTAGAACAGGAAATCTTTCGGATTCTGATTGGGAGAAGCTGATTGAAGGTGCGGGTGTTATCGGTAATTCAAAATTAATTATTGATGATACGCCGGGTATTTCGATTTCGGAGTTGAGAAGCAAATGCCGTAAATATAAATTAGAACATGGATTAAAGCTGATTATTATTGACTACTTGCAGTTAATGTCAGGTTCAGGGAGAGGTTCTGATTCCAGACAGCAGGAAATTTCGGATATTTCCCGTTCATTAAAGGCTTTGGCACGAGAACTTTCTGTACCTGTGATTGCATTGTCGCAGCTTTCAAGAGCTGTAGAACAGCGTCCTGACCACAGGCCGATGCTTTCGGACTTGCGAGAATCGGGTGCAATTGAGCAGGATGCTGACGTGGTTATGTTTATTTATAGAGATGATTACTATCATCACGATACAGAGGAAAAAGGGGTTTCTGAGATTATTATTGCAAAACAAAGAAATGGTCCAATTGGGACTGTGAAGTTAGCGTGGCTGCCGCATCTTACTAAGTTTGGAAATTTGGAGCGTAAGCCGGAGTAATGGTACGGTAAAGACAAATTTGTGTAATATTTTGGATTTGTTTATGTAGAGTATAAAAATTATAATAAAGAAATAGTATTTAACGGTCGATTTCTGTAAGAAGAAGTCGACCGATTTTCATTGTATAGAAAAAGTGAGAAAGTTATAATGGAAGTAAAGTAACTATGAAGTACTGAATAGTTACGAAGTGAAGATAACTGTTTGTGTTCATAAAGTTGTATGAACAGTAGACGGTATCCATAAGGCATGGTGAGTGCAGAGAATTTAATTTAGGAGGACAAGCAATGGAAAAGGTACGTTACATGATTTCTGATGCTGCTACTTTAGTAAATGTGGAATCACATGTATTACGTTACTGGGAAGAAGAACTGGAATTGGTCATTCCACGAAATGAAATGGGCCACCGTTACTATACAAAAGAAAATATTGATGATTTTATGAAGATTAAGGAGTTAAAGGAAAAAGGATATCAGTTAAAAGCCATTCGTATGATTATACATAATGGAAATAAGGATTATTCATTTTCGGAGGAAGAACTGGAGGAGGCTCAGCTTTTGTATAAAGGACCTCTGATGATGACAAATCGGGAGGAGGAACGAAATATTCTCGATAATACAGACCGTATGGCGCAGTTTACAGAGCTTATGACAGACATTGTGGGAAAGGCAATTGAGGCGAATAATGAACAGCTTAGTAGGTATATTAGCGAAGAAGTAGGAGAACAGGTGATTAAGGAAATGAATTATTTGCTGAGAGAACGAGAGGAGGCAGAGGAGGAACGGTTCCGAAGGTTAAATGAGGCAATTAGAGGGAATTTAAAGAAACCCAAAAAGAAGGGATTTTTTAAGAAAAAGGAAAATGAAAAGGAGAGCGGTAATTTTATTGCTCAAAAAGTGATTCAGGAGTAATTGTTTAAAGAGGCATAATTTAAGAGTGAAATCTGTAGAAAACGTAAAAAATCGGGAATCCAAATGGATTCCCGATTTGTCCGTTCATATGTTTGTGATAATTATTCAGCAGCGATTGCTCCTGTTGGGCAAACACCTTCACATGTACCGCAGCTTACACAAGCGTCAGCATCGATAACGTACTGATTTCCACCATCGCTGATAGCTCCTACTGGACATTCAGCTTCACATGTTCCACAGCTTACACAAGCGTCAGAAATAACGTATGCCATAATTAAGTTCCTCCTTGTAAAATAAAATTAAAATTTAGAAATCGTTGTGCTATTTATTAATAGCTTTCTATCATTTTAATACAAAAAGAGTCTCATTACAAGAGATTTTTTGTAAAAAGGTGTATAAAAATTTATACATGGTTACTGTTCACTCCGTGATTAGCAACGATTGATTTTGGCATGCAAATTCGCTTCGCGAAGCAAAAATCAACTCCTGAATCACGTTCTCCCCACGTCAATCAGCAAGTGATTCGCGTGGGTGTGAATTGTAATTTATAGCATATGAATTAAAAATTGGAAAAATGATACAAAGTTTTGCTTCGGAAGTTTTCGCCCGCTTTTAAGACAATGCTTGGAAATTCTTCGTGGTTGATGGAGTCCGGATAATGCTGGGTTTCTAAGCAGACACTTGTCTGTGCAGGATAGTGGCTGCCAAATTTTCCGACAAAATCTGATGGCTGTGCTGCAACATAAATCTGGATACCTGGCTGGTCGGTAAAGCAGGTAACACGGATACCGCTTTCTTTGGACTGTAAAATAGCAGCTTCTCTTAAACCAGTGCCATTGATAACAAAGTTATGGTCGTATGTGCCACAGGCTGCAAACTGCGGATAGTCAGAATTTATAAATTTACCAATGGTATGAAGTTCCTTGAAATCAAATGGTGTGTCTGTTACGGAAAGCAATTCTCCGGTAGGAATAAGGTTTTCGTTTACAGGTGTAATGGCATCTGCATCGATAAATAATTCATGGTTTAAGATACTGCTTGTACCTTCTCCGTTTAGGTTAAAGTAAGCATGGTTTGTGACATTGATAATGGTATCTTTATCTGAAACTGCTTCGTATAAGATACCGATTTCATTGTCTTCTGACCAGCTATAAGTAACAGTTAAGGTCAGATTACCCGGATAATTTTCGTCTCCGTCGGCGGATTCCATGGTAAGAACCAATTTATTATCTTTTATAGCAGATTTCCAAAGTTTGTGGCTGTAACCAATAAGACCGCCGTGTAGGTGATTTGGACCATTATTGATGGCAAGCTGATAATCTGTGCCGTTTAAAGAAAACTGTCCATTGCAGATTCGATTTGCAACACGGCCACAGATAGCACCGTAGTAGGATTTATCTGCTTCATAGTCATTCATATTGGTTAAATTTTGGCATACATCTTTTAATGTGCCGTATCTGTCAGGTACAACGAGTTTGTGGATACGAGCACCGAAATCAAGGATTTCAATATAGGCTCCTTGTGCGTTTTCCATGTGGAATAAGCTGACGGTTTCGCCAGTGCTTGTTTTTCCAAATTCTGATTTTATAATTTTCATAACAATTTCCTTTTCTTTCTAAAAATTTTAGAGGTGGTAAGTGAGTATTCACCGGAACACATTGTCTTGATAACAACTCCTGAATCATGCTATTTCGCTATCCGACAGTAAATGTCTGATAGCTCTGTGAACAGTAACTATTATACGTTTTTTTGCAAAACATAGCAAGTAGGTTGCCTAAAATTTAGAATTGTGCCATAATAATATAGGATTATATTATAATTGGTGTTAGATGGAATGGAGTAATATGAAAACAAAGGTAATAAAGATAGATTTAGAAGCAATAGAGAAAGAAAAAATGAAAGAGGCTGCAAATTTGATTCGTCAAGGTGAGCTGGTGGCTTTTCCAACAGAAACGGTGTATGGACTGGGAGCAGATGCATTAAGACCAGAAGCTTCAAAGAAGATTTATGAAGCAAAAGGCAGACCGTCTGATAATCCATTGATTGTGCATATTTGTAAATTTGAGGAGTTAGAGCGGATTACAAGGGAAGTGCCACAGCAGGCGAGACGTTTATCCGAAGCTTTTTGGCCGGGACCGCTTACAATGGTTGTATGGAAAAATGAATCTGTTCCTTATGAAACTACAGGAGGAATGGAAACCGTAGCTGTTCGTATGCCAAATCATGCTGTGGCGTTGGCGTTGATAGAGGAAAGTGGCTGTTTGATTGCTGCACCAAGTGCAAATACATCAGGAAAGCCAAGTCCTACCGAAGCTGCTCATGTGGCAAAAGATATGGAGGGACGGATTCCGATGATTTTGGACGGCGGAATGGTTGGAATAGGAATTGAGTCTACGATTGTAGATTTGACAGAAGAAAAGCCAATGATACTTCGTCCGGGGTATATTACCAAAGAAATGCTAGAAGATGTGCTGGAAGAAGAAGTTTTGATTGACCCGGGAATTTTGGCAGTAGATACAACGAATCCTCAAAATGTAGGACAGAAACCAAAGGCTCCGGGGATGCGTTATAAGCACTATGCACCAAAGGCAGATTTAGCGTTGGTAGAGGGAGATACGGATAAGGTCGCTGCAAAAATCAACGAGCTTACAAAGATGGCTCATACGAAGGGAAAAAGAGTCGGTGTGATAGCTACCGATGAAACAAAGGAAGCTTATCAGGCAGATGTTGTATTTAGTATTGGAGCAAGAGATGATGAGGATGCGATAGCCAGACATTTATATAAGATATTGAGAGAGTTTGATGAGCAGCAGGTAGATGTAATTTATTCGGAGAGTTTTGCGACGCCTAGAATTGGACAGGCAATTATGAACCGATTGTTGAAAGCTGCGGGATATCAAGTGATTAGCGTGTATCATAACTATGAGAGACGAATGGAGTGAAAGATGGAAGATTTTAACCGAATCATATTTGTATGTGAAAGTGGAACAGCACGTTCGCCGATGGCAGTCGGGATTTTAAATGATTTTTCATTGAAGCGTTCGGTGGATGTGGAATCAAGGGGGCTTGTGGTATTATTTCCAGAGCCTATGAATCAGAAAGCAGAGGCAGTGCTGATTAGCAATGGTGTATGTACGAGAGATTTTATGTCGGTACAGTTGACGGAGGAGGATTTTACACCAGATACGCTGGTATTGACAATGGAGTACATACAAAAAGAAAGAATTTTAGAGCATTATGAAAATGCAATTCCGGAAAATGTACATGTTCTGACAGAATTAGTTGGAGATGAACTGGAAATTTTAGACCCTTATGGGGCTTCGTTACAGTCTTATGGGCTGTGCTATGAAACGATGAGAAAGAGTATACAAAAATTAGTAAATTTATTAAATGAAGATTAGGAGAATGTTATTATGTCAAAAGTAGTGGTAATGGACCATCCATTAATTCAGCACAAAATAGGTATTCTTAGAAAAACAGAAACTGGTTCCAGAGATTTTCGTACATTAATCAGTGAGATTGCAATGTTAGAGTGTTATGAGGCAACTAGAAATTTACCATTAATGGATGTAGAAATAAAAACACCAATTTGTAAGACGACAGTAAAGGAATTAAAAGGAAAGAAATTAGCAGTAATTCCAATTTTAAGAGCAGGACTGGGAATGGTAGACGGCGTACTTGCTATGATTCCTGCTGCGAAAGTAGGACATATTGGATTGTATCGTGATGAAGAAACCTTAGAACCAGTGGAATATTTTTGTAAACTTCCTGCGGATTGTGCGAATAGAGAAGTGTTTGTAGTAGACCCAATGCTTGCAACAGGCGGTTCAGCGGTAGAAGCCATTCAGATGTTAAAAAATAAGGGTGTGAAAAATATTCATTTTATGTGTGTCATTGCGGCACCGGAAGGGGTAAAAAAGATGCAGGAGGCACATCCGGATGTGGATATTGTGATTGGGGCATTAGATGACCATTTGAATGAAAATGGTTATATTGTACCTGGGCTTGGAGATGCAGGTGACCGTATTTTTGGTACGAAGTAGAAATGGAGTAAAAATTTTTATGAGTGATAAACGTAAAGATTATATTAGCTGGGATGAATATTTTATGGGCGTTGCATTGTTATCGGGTATGCGTTCTAAAGACCCAAATACACAGGTCGGTGCATGTATTGTAAGTCCTGACCATAAGATTTTGTCCATGGGTTATAATGGATTTCCGATTGGATGTTCGGATGATGAGTTTCCTTGGTGCAGAGAGGGTGACCCATTAGAGAATAAATATTTTTACACCACACATAGCGAATTGAATGCGATTTTAAATTATCGTGGCGGCAGTTTAGAGGGAGCAAGTATTTATGTAACACTGTTTCCTTGTAATGAATGTGCCAAAGCCATTATTCAGTCGGGGATTAAACGTGTAGTGTATGACAGTGATAAGTATGAGAATACACCATCTACAATTGCTTCTAAGCGAATGCTTAGAGCTTCAGGAGTTGAGTTGGTGAAATATCAGCATACAAATCGGGAAATTAAGATGATATTATAGAAATTAAATTGTAACGATTTCCACTGAAAAATTGAATATTTTATAGACAAATCGACGAAAAATGATATAATAAGAGGTGATACTTAGTAAAAAAGTATCACTTTTTTCATAATAGTAGATGTAAAGAGGGAAAAATGAAAAGTCAGAGAAAGGTATTTCAGGCACTGACACTGATATTGCAATTTGGATTAAATATGGTAGTTCCCATCGTAATGTGTATGGCGTTAGGTGTATGGCTGGATGAGAGATATGATATGCCATGGGTGATTGTGGTACTCTTTTTTGTGGGTGCGCTGGCAGGCTTTACAAATATTTTTAAAATGGCAAAGCCTTTTTTAAAGAGTGATAGGAAGAATTATGTTAAGAAGGATAAATGATGCATTACCGGAACTGGTTTTGGGAATTTTAATATATGGAATTGTAGTAGAATTGGTAGGAGTTTGGTTTGTAGCAGATAAGCTTCGCTATAGCAGTGGACTTTTGATAGGGATTTCACTCGCAGTAGGAATGGCAGTCAATATAGCTGTTGTAATTCGGGATGCGGTGGAAATCTATGGAGAAGACGGAGCAAAGAACCGAGTTATTATTAAATCAGTTTTGCGCTATTTGATTGTAGTTGTTGTATTTTTTGGAATGATGAGGTACAATTTAGGTAACTTATTTTCGGCTTTTATTGGAGTGTTAGGATTGAAGATTTCAGCGTATCTTCAGCCGTTTACACATAAAGTTATTTTAAAATTACAAGGGAGAGGTGATGAATTTTCCGATAGCATTGAGGGCTAGTAACTATTGAATGAAAAATCCGTAAATATTTTTCATTGAGGCACATTTGTGATATAATTTGTGCTGATAATTTTAAATGGATTTTTATATCGTTACTGTAAAAATGCAAAACGGTTACGAGATGAAAAAATATATAAGGAGGTGAAATTGTGAGTAACGCAATTTTGATGTCATCCGGAGCTGATAACATTGACTTTATGATACATGGATTAATTCCGGTAGAGTTTATGGGACAGCAGGTCTGGATTACTACATCACATGTATGTATTCTGATTGTAATGCTTGTCATGCTGGCATTAGGCGTGGTAGCAAGTAACAAGATGAAACATGCAACAGAAGTACCTGACACATTGCAGAACTTATTAGAACTGCTTGTGGAAAAGCTGGATGGAATTGTATTTGGTACAATGGGTAAAATCGCAGCTCCGATTTATCGGAACTATATTTTAACTATCTTTGTATTTATTTTCCTCAGTAATATTTCAGGTTTGTTCGGCTTAAGACCGCCGACAGCTGATTATGGTACAACATTATCAATGGGTCTTATCACATTCACATTAATCCATGTCGCTCAGTTTAGAAATACACCATTGAAGCAGATTTGGGTTGATATGTGTTCGCCGTTACCACCGTGGCTGCCAATCTGGTTCCCAATCAACTTAATCAGTGAGATTGCGGTTCCGATTTCCCTGTCTTTGCGTTTGTTTGCGAACGTATTATCGGGAACGGTTATGATGGCACTTGTTTATGGATTGCTCAGTAAATTGGCACTTGTATGGCCGGCAGCACTCCATCTTTACTTTGACTTGTTCTCAGGAGCAATTCAGACTTATGTATTCTGTATGCTGACAATGACTTATATCAGCCAGAACTACGAAATGGAATAA
>CAYMHX010000016.1:0-19498 GCA_964390325.1 uncultured Roseburia sp.
TGACCTATCTGTACGTTGCAACCGCACTTCCTTGCTTTTTCAAGAAGCATGTCTAAATTTGCTCTCCGTCTTGCACCCGATGGCATAGCGGCTGCATATTCCCCATATCCTGTTTCTTTTAACACCAGCTCTATCAATTCATGAATTGTGGTATCAACCACCTTTATCCGAAGTCTTTCATAACATCTATAAAAATCAATCAATTTTTCTTCTGTCAGATTCTGTGGTTCTCTTGTTTTTAATTCCTTACACAATTCTAAAACACTGACATGAAACGCTTCTTCCTTTCGGAATAAACGTAAAATACCCAGTTCTTCATCTTTCATATTTCCAATTGGCGAACGAAGAACGGCTGTCAATGGAATATCCTGTCTTGGATTATCCAAAATGCGAAGCATAGAAAGTACCGTCTGTACCTCAACCGTAGAAAAATACCCTGTCTGCGATACTGCATAAGCCGGAATTCCTTCTTCATTTAATACCTGTACAAAACTCTCTGTCCAACCACTTAAACTTCTTAACAAAATGACAATATCCGAAAAACGAACCTCTCGAAGCTGTCCGCTTTTTTTATCCGTTACCTTTCCTTCTTTTAGTAACGTGTGTATTCTCCCTGCCACTATTTTTGCTTCTAATAACTTTTTATCCGAATAATCCGTATCTTCTAATAACTCGTCATTACTGTCTGCCACCAAAAGTTCTGCTGCCATCTGCTCTGCTTTTGGATAAGATGCTCCTGAATGTAACGCTGCTAAATCGTCGTACGCTACATTCCCTAAATCCTTTCCCATGATACGAAAAAAGATATCATTTGCTGCTTCTAATACTTCATTTCGGCTTCGGAAATTCTGATGTAAGTCGATTCGCTGTGTTATACTGTCTTCTGTAGAATAGGTATCATACTTTTCCATAAAAAGCTCAGGTCTTGCCAAACGAAAACGATAAATACTCTGCTTTACATCACCCACCATAAAAATATTATTCTGATTTCGTTCCATCCGAGAAATTGAAGTCAAAATCGCTTCCTGTACATAATTACTATCCTGATACTCATCAATCATAATTTCCGCAAACGTATCACGAAATTCCTCGGCTGTTTTTTTTGCTTTTCCGGTTTCTTCGTCCACTAAAATTTCCAGTGCAAAATGTTCCACATCATGAAAATCTACAATATTCTTTCTGCGTTTTTCTGCTGCATAAGCTTCTGCAAATTCTTGAGTTAATTCTACCAAAGTCTTTGCCATTGGTGCTGTTTTCTGCAATTGTTCTATCATCAAATCAGGTGTCATAAAGCAATACTGCTTCACCAATTTCTTTATGACATTCTTTGCTTCTTCCCGCATTGCTTTTACACGTTCTAATTTTTCAGGACTGCCTGTATAACCTCTGCTGTTTGCTAATTTAGCATATTTTGCATTTTTAAGCCCATGATATAATTCTATAAATGTATCGAATTCATTTAATGTCTGATACAACTCTAAATCACTCTCTAAGGCTTTTGCATACATATTTGGACCATCCGCCTCTAGTGACAGTTCCAATGCAGTTTCTGTCAAATTTGCAATATCCTGCAATAATTTTTTTATATTTTTTACGGCAGGTATCATCCAGACAGCATGATTTAAATCCTCCTCTGACTGAATTTCATAACAACTTTTACAATTTTCAAGCCACTGATTTGGCCATGGATAACTTCGCGAAAAATCATAAAGTCCCAAAATCATCTCAATCGCTCCATCATCACTTTTTCCGGCAGAATATCCCTCCATAAATGTTCTAAATGCTTCTTTGGGGTCTTCATAATGATTTTTTAAAACAGACTTTATCACATCTTCCCGCAATAACTTTAATTCACCCTCATCTCCAATACGGAAATTTGGTTCAATATCAATTTCATAAAAATGATTACGCACCACATAAAGACAAAAACTATCAATCGTTGTAATCTGTGCATTATGAATTAAGGCAAGCTGTCTTTGTAAATGTTCATCTCCTTCCTTTTCTTCCAATGCCTTTTCAATTGCTGCACTAATTCGCTCTCTCATTTCTGCTGCAGCTGCATTAGTAAAGGTCACAATCAAAAGACGGTCGATATCTACCGGATGTTGTTTGTCAGTTATCATTTGAATAATACGTTCTACCAAAACGGCTGTTTTACCTGAACCTGCAGCCGCTGAAACCAAAATATTGCGATTTCGTAACTCAATTACCTTCTGCTGGTCTTTCGTCCACTTCACTTCCATCCTGTTTTCCGTCCTTTCCTCTCATTTTTTCAAAAATTTCTTCCGAATCGTCAAAACGTTCTAACTTTCGATAAGTCTGCCCTGCAAAACGAGGGTCAAATCCACATACGGCATGATAAGGACAATAATCGCAACCGCTTTGTTTGTCAAGCTGATATGGTTTCATCGCGACATCTCCTGCAAGAATCCGTCTTCCTGCTTCTGTAATTTTTTCATTGACATACTCTGATAAAACGGAAAACTCCTCTTTACTTGCCACTTTTGATGTCGCCTTTAAGCTTCCATCACTCTTTAATCCCACTGGAATGACACTAGAAGCCCCTGATAACTCCTCATCCATCGCACGATAAATCTTTGGTTCATCATTTACCAATCCATTCAACTTCAACTGCTCTAAAACTGCATTTTTAATTTCTTCTTCTGACTCCATCCCTGTACCTTCAATCATCGGATGTTTGACATGATAATAGAAAATTCCAGCTGGCTCAATCTGTTTATCAGGATTTTTTTTGCCAACCAGCTCCATCGCAGCATTCATATAAACCACTAACTGTAACTGTAATCCATGATATAAATTTAACAAAGAAAAACTGGTATTTCCCGATTTATAATCAATGACTCTTACATAGACCTTGTCCTTTTCTTCATAAGTATCTACACGGTCAATCCGTCCTCGCAGATGCATTTTTTCTTCTTCACTTAACGTAAAACGAATTGCATTAAAATCACTATATCCGGAAAACGATACCTCAAACTCCTTCGGTATAAATCTTCCTTTCTGCACTTGATGAATCAACGCACGAACCGTACAATAGAGCGTATTTTTCATACGATTTAATAAATAACGATTTTTTGCATCCTCAAAAGCATCTGCACCTTTATACCCTGCAACAGTTTCTGACATTGCAATTTCAATAAATTCTTCTGCTACATCTTCCGGCATACTAAACCAGTCATATTCAGAAGCCTCTACCTGTTTTGCAAAATGTTCTAATACCTCATGATAAATGTTTCCCATATCCACGCTTGCAAACTGTAACAGCTCCCTCTCTTTTAATCTCAATCCATACTGCAAATAATGTGCAAATGCACAGGCAGCAAAACGCTCTAATCGCGTAACACTATTTTCTAAGGTCGTTCCATATAATGCTTTTGCAACCGCACGACTAATAGGTTCTTCAGTATAAGAAGCATAAGAAGCATCGATTAATTTTTCTACACGTTTGCTAAACTGCTCGTCCTTTAAATACCAATTCCCCAAAGCATTCCAAATCTTTTTCTCCTGTTTTGGAACAGAATTTTCTTCTAAAGCATTCTTTTCCAACAATCCATATTTTTCCTGCAATCCCTGTAAAAAGAAATCCATACCGCTTTCTGGCGTTATAATCTGTTCTTCTCCGTAAGATTGTGAAATTTCTGTCATAGTAAGCCGCGGGAATAATTTTTGCATCGTTCCAACTAAATAAGACGGTCTTAATGCTTTTCCTTCTGCATTAATTTTAGATAATGTCATATACAATCGTTCCGATGGCTTTGTCATATTCAAATACAAATAAAATTTTTGAATAAATACCCTCTCTCTTGCTCCAGGAGCTAATTCCATATCCGCTTCATTTAACATTTCACGTTCAAACTGTGAAATAATTCCGCCCTTGCCCTCAGATTTTGGCACAACGCCATCGTTTACTCCAATAAAAAACAACACCTTAATATGGTGCAGACGGGTTCTTTCGATATCACCAATCGTCACCTTATCATTCCCAGGTGGAATGACCGCCACTTTTGCAGCATCAAATCCTGCATCTAACAAATCTGAAAATTCTCGAACCGTAATGGACTCCTCTCCTAATAAAGCCACCACTTTATCCAATAAATCAATTAAAATCCGATAAATCTGTCCATATTCTTTGGCTTTTGCAAAGTCTCCTGCTTCGGTATAGGCATCTTCCCTCGCTTTCATCTGCTGTTCTATCTCAAGTCGAACCAAAAGCTCATACAAAGCCACTGCTCCATCTTTTACCTTTACATTTGATGAATGAAATACCTGATAGAACGGCATTAAAACCTCTGCTGTCTTTTTCCGAATCTGATTTAACTCAAAAAGCTCATCAATCCCATCTTCTCTTACAAAACTCCAGGTACTCTGCCATCTTTTTTCTCCTCGAATTCCCTTCGCCAGCACATAATTTTCCAAACGGTCAATCTGTTCTTCCTCTACGCCACATAAACCCGAACGCAAAAACCGAAATACACTTTCATAAGAAAATCTCGTCTCTGCCACCTCTAATGCTGCACGAACAAATTCCACTAACGGATGATATAAAATTGTCTTTGTCTGGTCAATAAAGAATGGAATATCATATTTTTCAAAACATTCTTGTACATAACTGGAATATAAATTCACATCACCAGTCACCACTGCAATATCCCGATAATGATACCCTTTTTTCCGTACCAATTGTGCAATCTGATTTGCCACATAAGAAATCTCATCTTTCGGATTACGATGAATGGAAAGTTTTATTTCTTCTGTTTCCTTCTGCCACCGCTTTCCGAAAGGACGGAATAAATTCTGCTCCATAAAATACAGCGCATTTTTTTCCAAGACCGTTTCCTGATTTTTATAACGCCATCCCTCTTTTAATACAATCGGTTTTTCTATCTCCACAAGAAGTCCATTTGCCATATCGCTTAACGTTTTTACTGTCTTTTTACTCATAGCAAACAATTCATGATTTCCTCTGCAAAAATAAAAATCTTCTCTATAATCCATCGTAACAGAAACCATTACTTTTTCTGCAATTACCAAAAGTTCAGAAAGTAAGCGATTTTGTATTGGTGTAAATCCTGTAAACTCATCAAATACAATCACACTATTCCTAAGTATCCCCGATTCTTCTGCCACCTCACATAAAAGGGTTAAAATTTCTTCTGAAGTAATAAACTTTCCTTCCAAAAATTCCCGAAATCCCTGATACAAGGTCCATACATCCTGCAATTTTCTTCGCAAAGTTTCGCTAATCTTTGCAGATGCCAAAAACTCCTGCAACCTATCAGGAGTAATATTATACTGACTTAATTCCGAGATTAATGACTTTACCTCTGCGATATAACCCATTTTATTCATATTGCTTCCAAGAATGTCTAATTCCTCTTTTCGTTCCTCTGCAATCTTGCGAAGCACTAAATTCTTTCCTGTTTCTTCTAAAACCAGCAGATTTTCCTTTCCCAGTTCATCAAATACACGATAGGCAAGGCGAGCAAAACTAAGCACATCTACATTCATAATAGCGTGTGCTTTCTGTAATCTTACAAACTCTTTTTGTGTCGCCATCGTAAACTGCTCCGGAACTAAAATCAAATAATTTTTATTAGGCGTTTTTTCTGCTTCCTCTAATACCTTTTGATACAGATAAGTGGATTTTCCACTTCCCGAATTTCCAAAAACAAATTGAAGTGACATATAATCTCCCCTTCTTAATACTTCAACAATTCCTATCTGTTATAGCAAATTTACTTTCCATACTTAAAATCAGGACCAAGATTTCCTTCTTTTAAATGTTTTCTACACAATGCAATATAAGAATCATTCCCTCCTAATAACACCTTTTCACCTTCTCGTACAATTCCATGTTCATTAAACCGTGCATTACATCTGGCAGCCTTTCCGCACCAGCAAACGGTTTTGATTTCCTCTAACACATCCGCCCATGCAAACAACCAAATACTCCCTTCAAATGGTACATTTTGAAAATCTGCACGCAATCCATAACAAATAACAGGTACTTCCAAATCATCTACAATATGTGTAAAATATTCAATCTGCTCCTTTGGACAAAACTGTGCTTCATCTACAATCACACAATCATATTTTTGAATTTCTTCATCCGACATTTCCATTAATTCTTCTGTCCAGATGCATTTCTCTTTTAATCCCATACGAGAAGAAATGATTTTTTCCCCATCACGCAAATCAATCTTCGGCTTTGCCAATAATGCATTTTTCCCTCGTTCTCTATAATTATACTCAACCATCAATGCATTGGCTGTTTTTGAGCTTCCCATTGCCCCATAACGAAAATATAATTTTGCCATTTTAACAATCCTCACTTCACTTTTTTACGCACACTCCCGCATAGGTATTATATCATGTCCCACTCTTTTTTGGCTACCAAAAGCCCTTTAAAACTTTATAATTCACAATTGGAAAGTTACTTTTCACACGTCAGCCAAACACTTGCTGTTTGGCTGCGTAAGAACATGATTCAGGGGTTGATTTTTGCTTTGCGAAGCAAATTTTCATGTAAAAATCAATCGTTGCTGGTCACGGAGTGAACAGTAACATTGGAAATAATATCGTTAAAATGCTAAATATTTTCAGACAATTTCCGATATATATTAAAAGGGAAAGACAATTTGACCAGATAATAAGGAGGGCGATGGTCGGAAAATACGCATATTATGAACTCTATTTACTGCAACCTGTAAACGAAGTCTCAAAAATAGAAAAACAGCGCCCGATGAACCGCCATACAAAACAAAATCAAGAAAGCTTCGCTTCTCTGTTTCAAAAGGCAGCTCAAAGACACGCTGAAAGTAAAAAACACGGTTTAAACAGCTTTGATATGATAGGTTAAAGGTCTTTCCCTATATCTCTGTCATACCGCCTAATAAAATACCAATATTATCGCGGTATATCTGTGCAAATTGAGTAAGCGGCAGTGGATTTATTCCCTGCCCTACTTCAATCGTATATCCCGGTCTATTATAATTTTGAATAAACCAGTCTTTATAACCCGCATAACCGGATGCCTCCGGTGTCAATTCTACGGCATACCCACTCACCTGTCCAAAATATAATGCAATTTCCTTAGAACGAGGCGGTTCATAATCTAAAAACTTCCAGTAAATCACTTCTCCCTGACTATGATATGCTAAAATCAAATCAAACTGATACTTTAATGTAAAATCATAAACAGCAAGACTTTCCGGTTCTGTCAACGGTCCTTCTCCGACAAAGTCTCTTGGTGCAAAAGTCGTAAACCCTTGCTCAAATTTTATTTCTCTTGCCTGTTTCCACTCCGCCGGAAACTGTAAATTCAAATCGACTCCTCGGATATTCGCTTTCCAGCCATCAGGATAAGGAATGGCAGGATAACGGTCTGCAATCTGCTCTACACCTCTTAAAACAGCCTCATTTTTAATCGCTTGATTTACTATATCCACTCCATCAGGATTTACCATCGGCACAATATAAAGTGTCACCTTCCGAAACAAACGTTCCAAATCAATCCCATAAAATCTCTGTCTTTTAAAAAGAGACTCTGACACTTCCTCAATAAAGCGTAATAACACAATACTTGTAATCCATTCATTTGCATGAAAACTTCCATTATAAAATACCTTCTTTGAACCCATTCCCAATTTTAAACAGATAATTGGTCTGCCTAACACACTATATCCTATCGTTTCACGTTCTAAAAACGGATACCTATCTGCTAATTCTTGTATGGTATCTGCATTTCTCTGTGAAGTATACATTACATTCGTCTGAACAATTGCCATAATTTTCCATCTGCTATTCCCAAGTTACTATTTCTTATATCCCCAGTAAATCTGCAGATTCCGCCTCTTATTTTTCTTTTTCATGCCATTATATGCCTTCTTTTCTATTTTTAGTACTATTTTAGCACAAAGAATGTGCCGAGTGCGGTCGCTTTGCGATATATTTCCTGCAACTTTCAGTTGCTGGTCATGGAGTGAACAGTAACTAAAAAAGGAGTCTTACGACTCCTTTTTATACTTTGCCATACTACATTACCTGCATTGTACATGAATTACGGTTTCCTAATGGACATGTATATACATTTTCACCGTTACTCTTACTAATATAAGACAAAGGACACTTTCTGCAATTTCCTAATGTAAAGTCTAATGGAAGTTCAAATTCAACTCGTCCATACTTTACCCCTTTTCTTGCTATGTCTTTTCTCACCTTATCCCAAGATAATACCTGATTACAGCTAACACACTTATCTTGATTTAGTGCCACTGGTCTACGGCAGGTAGGACACGCATAATACAAATTTCCGTCTCCATCTACTGCTTCCACAACTTCTGCCGGAAACTGTTTAATTAATTCTGCTCTTAAATCATCATGCATTCCCATTTGCTATTATTCTCCTTTAAAATTGGAATTGACCCATCAGCTGTACCATCATTTCAACCTGAGCAGCCTGTTCTTCACTAACTGCTGCAGTTTCTTCCGACGTAGCTGAGTTACTATCTACGATTTGAGAAACATTTGCAATGTTCTGGTCAATTTCATGCATATTTTCTGCCGAACGAATCAATGTGGCAGCAAGCTGTACCATACGTTCCGTAGAAGCTTCTACACCTACAAAAACTTCTTCCATACTAATTACTGTTTCGTCAGCAATTGCAATACCTTTTTCAACGGCTGCTACTGTTGTTTCAATCAACTTCGTTGTTTCGCCGGCAGCCTCTTTTGACTGTTCTGCTAAACTCTTAACTTGGTCTGCAACAACAGCAAAACCTTTTCCTGCTTCCCCAGCGCGGGCAGCTTCAATCGCTGCATTTAAGGACAACAGATTTGTCTGGTTTGCAATATCTTCAATAGTGCCAATAATTGTGCGAATCTGCTCAGAACAATTATTAATTTCACCAATCGCAACCTTTAACTCCTGCATCTTTGCATTACCAATTCGTAATGACTCACTTGCCTGATTTGAAATTTGAACCGTTTCCTTTGCACCTTTTGCATTTTCTTCCATATCTCTTGACATTTCATCAATCATACCTGCAACCTGTGCAACCTGTCCTGCCTGTACCGTACATCCTTCTGCCAAATCAACTGCCGCCTTTGCAAGCTGTTCCGAGCCTGCATCAATTTCATGTGTAGTATCACGAATCACTTTTAACGTTTTCTTTGTATCTTCATTAATCTTTATCATAGATTCTTTGATTGCAACAAATTCGCCAACATATTCCTGTTTTACATCAATATTATAATCACCACTTCCCATCCAAGCTAATACTTCTGAAATTTCAAAAATCATACTGGATAAGTTCTTCTTCATAAACTCAATGTTGCCAACCATCTGTCCTACTTCAGATTCATCTTCTTTCATATCCCATGGAACATCAAATCTTCCTTTTGCAAGTTCTGTCATCTGTTCGGAAACCTTAACGATAGGAGTCAGCAATTCTTCCCTTGCAAAATTAACCGTATTTAAAATCTGTTTAATCATCATAATAAATACAATTACAAAAATACCTTCTGCACAAAGCATGACTGCAATCATTGTTTTCTGCTTTCCTGCAATACGGTTCTGAATTGCATCAATACTTTCATTTGTTATTGCATTAATCTGCTGCACTGTATTTTCGTATTCTTCACCAAATACCAACTTTGATGCTGCTTCTGTCTGCTTCTTAGAAGCCATTTCCATTGCTTTTTCTTCCACAGGAACTAATCCGTTAGACATTTCTACAATAGATTCCAATGCTTCCCATTCTTCATCTGTAATATCATTTCCCTGTAAACCAGCCCATGCAATATCACGATTTTTATCTTCATTTAACTCTTTCATATAATTATCATAATACTCTTGGTCACCAGTAACAGCATAACCCTGTACTTCTGCCGTTAATGTCTTAGAACCTAAACGATACTGATTTAAAAACATTGTAGTTTCTAACTGTTCCGAACTCATCATTAATGTCGTTATATTTAAAATAGTAAAAATCAATAGAACCGTCGTACCTACAGCAACCGATCGATAGATATCCTTTATTACTTTGTTTAATTGGGCAGCCTGTCCATTTGGAAGTGCCGTCTCTGCCATTAATTTTTTAGAACCTTTCTTTCCCATAACTATCTCCTTTTCCGCCGTACTTACCAGGCCTATAACGATACACTTATTATACTAAAAAAGAATTTTATGGTCAATAAATTTGGTTAAATTTTACTATTGTATTTTTTACTTTTTTTTATTTTTATGAAAAGTATACAAAATACAATCTAATAAATTTGTATTTACTATAAAGAATTTTCCAAATCAGTTGAAAAGTCGACAAATATTTTATATAATAAAAGCAATATCATTATATTTGTATTATTGTAACTATTCAGCTGGTCGAAGTATTTACCGCAAAGACCACAAAAATGATTTTCTATTATATAAAATCACAACTATAAACATACTGAATAGCTGCACATTATTTTCTAAAATAAAAAGGAGACGATTATGAGATTAGTAACACGTTCTGATTTTGACGGACTTGCCTGTGGTGTTCTTTTAAAAGAAGCAGGCATCATTGATTGTTGGAAATTTGCTCATCCAAAGGATTTACAGGACGGTCTTGTAGAAGTAACAGAAAATGACTGTCTTGCCAATGTACCATATGTAGAAGGCTGTGGTCTTTGGTTCGACCATCACTCTAGTGAACACGAGCGTTTAAAGCTGGAAGGTAAATACAAAGGAGAAAGCCGCATCACGCCTTCTTGTGCTCGTATTATTTATGAATATTATGGCGGTAAAGAACGCTTCCCTGCTTTTGATGAAATGATGGAAGCAGTAGATAAAGTAGACTCTGGTAACCTTACAGTAGAAGAAGTTCAAAACCCGACAGGCTGGATTTTAATCGGTTTCTTAATGGACCCTCGTACAGGACTTGGAAGATGGCGTCAGTTCACTATTTCCAACTATCAGTTAATGGAAAAATTAATTGATGCATGCCGTACTATGACAGCAGAAGAAATTCTTGCACTTCCTGATGTAAAAGAACGTGTAGAAGTTTACTTCGAACAGACAAATAAATTTATGAAAATGGTAAAAGAACATACCATTACTGACGGCAATTTGATTATTTCCGACCTTCGTGGTGTAGACCCTATCTATTCAGGCAACCGTTTCTTAATTTACAGCATGTATCCAAAGCAGAATATCTCTGTATGGATTGTAAGCGGACGTGCAGGTTTAGGCTGTAGTGCTGCCGTAGGTTACAGTATCTTAAATAAAACTGCTACTTTAGATGTTGGAAGCTTAATGCTCAAATACAACGGCGGTGGTCACAAAAAAGTTGGTACCTGTCAGTTTTCAAACGAAACAATGGAAACAGAATTGCCAAAAATGTTAGAAGAATTAGCAGCTATGGCTAATACATAATATTTTTCTTACATATATGTGAAATTCCTCTGTGGAAAATAAAAAAACTATTTTCCACAGAGTTTTTTATTTCACTATAACGCTTACTTCATAGCTGCAATTCTCATACAATAGAAATCACTTCATCATTTTCCATTACTACTTTCTATTGTTCAAAACAGTAAAAATTTCGACCTGCTATAAATGCTTATTTCATCTATGAATAAAAAAAGAAAACTTAGAAATACTATTACTGATACTCAAAAAAGGATACCGTAATTTTATGATAAATTTTAAACCTATTAAACCTGAACACAAAGAAGCTTACCAAAAATATCTGTTTGATGGGTCAGAACATGGCTGTGAATACAGCTTTGCCAACCTCTGCCTCTGGGGTCGTCAAAATGCTACCATTCTCCATGACCATCTCGTATTATTTTCACACTTTAACCGCCGCAGTGTCTATCCTTATCCGATTGGCACAGGCGACAAAAAACCCGTACTAAATGCAATTATTGCAGATGCCATGGAAAGGGGAATTTCCTGCCGTATCACAGGACTTAACGACGAAAAAATACAGACCTTAGAAACACTTTATCCAAACAGATTTCGTTTCCACTGCGATAGAGACAGCTTTGACTATGTTTACGCAATTGATGATTTAGCAGACCTGCCCGGAAAAAAATATCAGAAAAAACGAAATCATTGTAACCGTTTTCGTGCTGATTATCCAAACTACACTGTAAAACCCTTAAATGACGAAAATCTTTCGCTTGTGAAAAAAATGTCAGAGGAATGGTATGAAAAAAAACAAAAAGAAACTCCAGAGAGTGATTTTTTAATGGAACAGACTGCATTAAACAAAGCACTAAACCATTATAAAGAATTGGATATAGACGGACTGGTTCTTTTCTCTGAAAATGAAGTACTTGGTATTACACTCGGCAGTCGATTAACCCATGATACCTTTGACATCCACTTTGAAAAAGCCCGCGGAGAGATAAACGGTGCCTATGCCATCATCAATCAGGAATTTGCACGTTATCTTAGAGAAAAGTACCCTGATATTCATTACTTAAATCGTGAAGAAGATATGGGAATCGAAGGACTTAGAATTGCAAAGAAACGCTATTTTCCACATCATATGGTAAAAAAATGCTGGGCACATTTAATGGAGGCTGACTATGAATATTAATTTTCCAAAACCATCTGAAATACCCAAACTCCGCCTTTTATGGAAGGAAGCATTTGAAGACAGTGATGAATTTCTTGACTTATTTTTTAAAACAGCCTTTGATTTCAAACGATGCAGATGTGTCACTGAAAATGGAACTATCCTTTCAGCACTCTACTGGTTTAAATGTGAATACATGGGGAAACCTATTGCTTATCTTTACGGAGTCGCAACTGCAAAATCCCACCAAGGACAAGGAATTTGTAAAAAATTAATCGAAGATACTCATCTTCATCTGGAAAAATTAGGATATGAAGGTGTCATTCTCGTACCAGGCTGCCAAAAATTAGTTGATTTCTATCAAAAAATAGGATATCAGCCATGCAGCAATATCCGAGAATTTACCTGTATTGCAAACCAAGAAGAACTCTCTCTCTATCTAATAGAAAAAGAAGAATTTGCCCGCCTAAGAAAGCTCATGCTTCCAAAAAACAGCGTTGTGCAGGAAAACGAAAACTTAACCTTTTTACAAACACAGGCAGATTTTTATATGGGACCAAATGTCTTATTAGCTGTCCATATAGAAAAGGAAAATCTTTTCGTTTTAGAACTCTTAGGTGATACCTCCTCTGCCCCTGCAATTCTTTCTACTTTAGGCTATAAAAAAGGAACTTTTCGGACACATGGAAATGAAAAACCATTTACGATGTATCATCCATTAACTAACAGCACATATCCAACGCCCCATTATTTCGGCTTCGCCTTTGATTGAATTTTATGTTTCTGCTTCCGACGCTTCTACACTTGCCACCACATCTGCTACATCTACAATTGCAGACCCACTGGAAAAAGCTTCTTTGCTGTCTGCTGCTTCCACTGGGTCTTCTGGTGCTGTTTTTTTACCTTTTTCATCCCAAAGCGAATCATATTCTTCCTTTTCCTTTAATTTTGCTAAAGCACCTATATTCTTTGCAGCCTGATAAAGCTCCATACTATATTCCATCAGCTTTTTCTCATCATTTGCAGGTACAATGCCGCCCTTCATAATTCTACGAGCAACTTCCATGACTTTCATCAAATCCTGATTATATTCCTCCATCGCCTCACCCTGCTGCTTTGTGGAAAGTGCATTCACATATCCTGCCCACTGCTGATTTAACTTCTCCATATAATCCTGATATTCCGCCTGTTTCTCACTCAAAGCATGAATTGTCAGCTCTAATGTAGCAGCTTCTTTTCCAAACAACTCCTCTGCTTTCGGGTCATGCTTCATTTGTTCTTCAAGCTCTTGCTTTCTTTGACTTAAAAGTTTTTTCTGTTCCTGATAAGATTGTATCTGTCCCCTGTAAACTACTTTTGCTTCTCCAATTTTCATTCGTTCCTCTCATTCTGAAATCGCTTGAACAAAAATATTTCCGTACAAGATTTCAATATAACATTCTGACAAAATATAGTGCAAAACTGTTCCATTATTTATATCGGAAATTTTTTCTATTTTTTTACGGATTTAATCTCCAAATCCCCAAATTTAAGTAAGCCGCAAAAGTCAACCACAGCAAATATGGAAGATTTAGATAAGCTGCTATTTTACTTATCTCTTTAAATCGCAAAATCATAAGCAATACTAAGCCCCACAACAACAGCAGCCACAAAAAAGAAAAACCATACCAGCCAAAATGAAAGAAAAAGATCGGCCACAAAAAATTTACCATTAACTGTAATGCATAAATACGAAGGGCATTTTCAATTTTACTTTTTTCCGCATTTGAAGTTACTATTACATAGGAAGAAACTCCCATCAGCGTATATAAAATTGTCCATGCAATCGGAAATAACCATGCCGGCGGTGCAAAAGGCGGCTTCTCTACAGCCTCAAAAACCATCATACTATTTCTCGTTAAAAAAGCTGCTACTACACCTATCAGCAAAGGAATTGAAATACATATTACTAATAACCGTTTCTGAATTTTCATTCTTTTTTCCTTCTCTTTTTTTATAAGTTATGCTGTTACTGTTCACTCCGTTCCAGTAACGATTCTCAAACTCATTTAAAGTTTTGCTACGCAAAAGGAGTCTAAGCTGTCCATCGGACAGTATTCACACCTGAATCATGCTATTTCGCTATCCGACAGTAAATGTCCGATAGCTCTGTGAACAGTAACAAAGTATTCTAAAAATAAAATCTTGTGCAACTCATTTCTATACGATACAATAAATTTAAAGCTATAATTGAGTAAATATCGTAATTATGAAAGTATTGAATAATTACCAAAAATGTAATCATTTTGTTCATGTAGAAAAGACAATATAAATTTTTATCTTGTAAATGTCTTTCTAGTAAAAACAATTTTGTACAATATTTTAGATTTACTCATTTATAATTTAACACTTGAAAGAAGGAAACGAATATGGCAATCACAGAATATTCCAACGCGGTCCGTCTTGGAAAAAAACGTTATCAAGATGCATTGTTATGGGAAAAATCACCTTTCTTACCTGTTCTAGATGAACTCATACAAGATATTGAAATTGTATCCGAAGTAAATCTTGGTATCTTAACAATACCATTACATTACGTTGTAGGAACAAAAACAAAAGGGCGTACTCCAGCATTTGCCAGTAATTTTATGCCTCTATTAGAAGAACGTTCCGAATTTTGTGCAAAATGGTGTAACGTATACAATTATCAAATAGAAAAAGGCATTGACGACCCTATCACCGTTTACGAATATATGAACCGCTTTTATGTACAAGAAGGAAATAAACGTGTCAGTGTCCTAAAATATTTAAAGGCTTATAGTATTTCAGCAAAAGTCATCCGTCTAATTCCAAAACGCAGCGAAAAACCAGAAATACGCCTATATTATGAATTTTTACATTTTTATGAAATCACTGCCAATTACAATATCCGATTTGAGCAAGAGGGCAATTATAACCGTCTTTTAAAAGCAATGGAATTAACTTCTGATGAACCTCTTAGCAAAGAAGAACAAAAATGCTTCCGACAAGTCTATGAAGTATTTGAACATGTATTTGAATTACTTTATGTAGGTAATGTAAAACCTTCCATTGCCGATGCATTTTTGAAATACGTGGAATTAATCGGCTATTCCATTGTAAAAGAACGCACAGAAACACAAATGAAAGAAGATTTTAAGAAAATTCAAGATGAATTACTACTCTCTGCACGTGGAAACAAAATTGAAGTTGTAACAAAACCAAAAGAAAAAGAACCTCAAACCAGCTCGAAACTTCTTAACTGGCTGCGTCCAACCTCACAAATTGAACCTGAAATGCTAAAAATTGCCTTTATTTATCCAAAAACAGTCGAAACCTCAAGATGGACTTACGGACACGAATTAGGCAGGGTTTATTTAAAAGACAGCTTTCATGGTAAGTTAAAAACCGTTGTTTATGATAGAGCCGATACCGATGAAGAAGTAAAAAAGAATATTGAGCATGCCATTGCAGACCATTGTAATGTTATCTTTGCTGTTGGTCCACAGATGGCGATGCAATGTGTCAAAGCAGCCGTTCAACATCCCGAAGTACGCATTTATAACTGCTCCGTAAATATGTCGTTCTCCTCTATCTGCAATTATTACCCGCGTATGTTTGAGTCCAAATTTTTACTTGGTGCATTAGCTGCAGCAATGAGTGAAACGGACAAAATCGGTTATGTGGCAGACTATCCAATTTATGGTATGCTTGCAAATATCAATGCATTTGCTCTTGGTGCTGCTATGATTAACCCTCGTATCAAAGTCTATCTAAACTGGGTAGGAATTTCGGGTAAACAAAGTGATATCTGCTGGGATGAGGATATACATATTATTTCCGGTGTCGATATGATTGTCCCGGAAAACGCTTCCAGAGAATATGGTCTTTACTGCCGTCATGCAGATGGAAAAATTGAAAACATTGCTTTATCTTTCTGTAACTGGGGCAAATTCTACGAAAAAATGATACAGGAAATCTGTTCGGGTTCTAATGAACTAAAAGAATCAAAAAGTGAAAAAGCCAGTAATTACTGGTGGGGAATGTGTGCAGATGTTATTGATATGATTTATTCCGATAACTTACCAATTGGAACACATCGTTTAATAGACTTCCTCAGCAGCTCCATAAAAAACGACATTTTTCATCCATTTGCAGGAAAAGTTTACGCACAAAAAGGAAAACTGATTAGCGAAGGAAATCATGAACTGCCTTTGATGGAAATTATACAAATGAACTGGCTAGCCAATAATATTGTTGGCGAAATACCACCACTGGAAGCATTTAAACAAGAAGCTCAACCTTTAATTCGTCTGCAAGGCGTAAAATCAGATGCAGATGACACCACTACGGAGGAATAAGCGTGTGAAAATTTTAGTTCTATCCGACCAAGAATCCCGCTGGTTATATGAGTTTTTCTCTCCTGAAAAGCTCGCCGATGTAGACCTTATCATTGCCTGCGGTGATTTAAAACCTTCTTATCTGGAATTTTTTGCCACTATGAGCAAAGCACCTTTAGTTTATGTATTAGGAAATCACGACCACTGGTCTCTGCGAAAAGAAGCGGAAGGCTGTATTTGTCTGGAAGATACCATTTATGAATATAATGGCATCCGTATTCTTGGATTAGGAGGTTCTATGCGTTATCTGCCTGAAACCCCATGCCAATATACCGAAAAAGAAATGCAGAAACGAATAAAAAAACTCCGTTGGAAACTGTTTCGGAAAAAAGGCTTTGACATTTTAGTAACACATTCGCCTGCACAGGGATTTCATGACCTAGACGACCTGCCACATCAAGGATTTGCCTGTTTTCGCAAACTAATCAACGATTATAAGCCAAAACTTTTCATCCATGGGCATGTACATTCTAATTACAGGAAGGAATTTATACGAGAAGACAATCTGGGCGATACGAGAGTCATCAATGCCTATGATTATTATTATTTTGAATATTAATATTATCTTCATCAGTCAATCACTTACTGATTGACGTGGGGAAAAAACGGAAATAGAGCCAAAACAATTTTAAATATGGGTGTCGCAAGTTACACTGCACCTTAGCTGACTAAGGTGTGAAAAATAACAATAATTAGAATTTTTATTTCTAAAATTGAACTTTTTATTGAACTTTTGCTTTTTATAGTATATAATTGGAAGAAATTGAGAAAGAAAGGCGGAAAAAAATGAAAAGTTCAATTTTCGCAGTCCGACTAAATCAATTATTGCAAAAGAACAATATGAAACAAATTGATATTGTACGTCTAGCGGAAGAAAAGGGAATGAAACTTGGAAAAAGCCATATTAGTCAATATGTATCAGGTAAAACAATCCCACGAAAAGAAATTTTACAATTCTTAGCCGATGTATTAGAAGTCGATGCAGAATGGTTATTAGGAAAAGAAGAAAACAATATAATTAAAAAACAGAAAGATATAGGTAATGGTATGAGAGAATTTAAAAAATCAACAAAATTAGACAATGTTTTATATGACGTGCGTGGTCCTGTTGTTGACGAAGCAGCCAGAATGGAAAATGACGGTACACAGGTATTAAAATTAAATATCGGCAATCCTGCTCCATTTGGTTTCCGTACTCCTGACGAAGTTATTTATGATATGCGCCGTCAATTAATAGACTGCGAAGGCTATTCCGATTCGAGGGGGCTTTTTGCAGCAAGAAAAGCCATTATGCAGTATGCACAGCTTAAAAATATTCCAAATGTTACCATTGATGACATCTATACAGGAAATGGTGTCAGCGAGTTGATTAATTTATGTATGTCTGCATTATTGGATGACGGCGATGAAGTCTTAATTCCTTCTCCGGACTATCCTCTTTGGACAGCTTGTGTTACTTTAGCAGGCGGAAAGGCTGTTCACTATATCTGTGATGAACAGTCCGAATGGTATCCTGATATTGAAGATATGAAGAAAAAAATCACTTCAAAAACAAAAGCAATTGTTATTATTAATCCAAACAATCCAACAGGTGCATTATATCCAAAGGAAATCTTACAGGCAATTGTAAATTTAGCAAGAGAACACCAGCTTATGTTATTCTCTGATGAAATTTATGACCGCTTAGTAATGGATGGGGAAGAACATATTTCTATTGCTTCCTTAGCACCGGATTTATTCTGTGTGACTTACAGTGGTTTGTCCAAATCTCATATGATTGCAGGATTCCGTATTGGCTGGATGATTTTAAGTGGAAACAAAGCATTAGGAAAAGATTACATACAGGGTATCAATATGCTTTCTAATATGCGTTTATGCTCAAATGTGCCAGCTCAGTCCATTGTACAGACAGCTTTAGGCGGTTATCAGAGTGTAAAAAATTATATTGTTCCGGGTGGAAGAATTTACGAACAGCGCGAATACATCTACAATGCATTAAAAGATATTCCGGGAATTTCCGTTGTAAAACCAAAAGCAGCTTTTTATATCTTCCCGAAAATTGACACCAAGAAATTTAATATTTATGATGATGAAAAATTTGCGCTGGATTTATTACATGACAAAAAAATCCTGCTCGTAAACGGACGTGGATTTAACTGGGCTGAACCTGACCACTTCCGTATCGTTTACCTTCCTCGTGTAGAAGTGTTAGAAGATGCAATGGGCAAATTAAAAGACTTTTTATCTTACTATAAACAAATATAATCATCTTTCATTTCAAAAACAGGGGCTGTCGAATGACAGCCCCTTACATTGTAAAAATCTTCTCTTTATATCTCTATTAATTAGCTAATCCTGTTTCTGAAAAAGCAAGTTCTTTAACAGCTACACCACTTGTTTTTAATGCGTTTGTTAAATTACCACATCTATAGAATGCTCCATCATACAAAACAAGTCCCATAAGTTGTTTCTGTACGCGTCCTTCTGAAAGATAATACCAATTACGCTTCTTTC
>CAYMHX010000017.1:0-19328 GCA_964390325.1 uncultured Roseburia sp.
AATACAACATATTTATAGGAAGTAAGATAAAAACGAGGGAAAATATGAATTTATTGGAACAATTAAAAATGTATCATCCATATAATGAACAGGAAGAAAATGACAAGTCAGTTATGCTGCATTTATTAGAAAAAGAGGTGGATATTTTTAAGAGAAAAAATAAATCGGTTCATTTTACGGCATCTGCGTGGTTAGTAAATAAGGAACATACAAAGGTATTGATGATTTATCATAATATTTATAATTCATGGGCATGGACGGGAGGACATGCTGATGGAGAGCAGGATTTATTGTCTGTAGCAATAAAGGAGGCAAAAGAGGAGACGGGTGTAGAAAATATTGTACCTGTTACAAGAGATATATTTTCTATTGAGATACTTACAGTGGATGGACATATCAAACGTGAAAAATATGTGCCTTGTCATTTGCATTTAAATGTTACATATTTATTAGAAGCAGACGAAGAAGATGTGCTTAGAGTAAAGCCGGATGAAAATAGTGGTGTGAAGTGGTTTTCGTTAGTGGAGGCTTTGAAAAAAAGTACAGAGCCTTGGATGGTTGAATGGGTTTATAAAAAATTGAATGAGAAATTATCTCTGATTGGATTATGATGCAATTTCGGTTTTATGTTTAAACTATAGATGAGGTGCGAACGGGGCAAACAGCGGTGCTGGTTTGGCAGTTAGCACCGCCATGAGAGTTTTATTATTTTCCGTCAAATTTAGTAGCAGCTTCTTTTAACATTTCTCGAATAGGCAGATTATAAGGACAGCGTGGTTCACAGACACCACAGTCGATACAGGCACTGGCTTTTACAGGTGTCGCATCATAACGTGCTTTTGCCCAGTCTTGTAAGCCATAGCGGTCAAAATAGCCTTGTAAAATAAAGATGCCTGAAATGCCAATACCGACAGAACAAGGCTGGCAGTAGTTACAGCGACGGCAGAAGTTGCTGCCAAGCTGTTCTCGGATTTCTTCAATTTTTTTTAATTCATCATCGGAAAGTGGAGCAGTATCTTCTACAGCGGCAAGGTTCATATCGATTTCTTTTACGTCATACATACCTGGGATGACAACGGTTACGTCAGGGTTCGCACAGATAAAGCGAAGTGCAAGATGTGGTTCTTCAATCGCACCTCCTGCAAGAGGTTTCATAACGATGAAACCAATATTTTTTTCGGTACATTGACGCATAAGGTCTTCTCCCTGTGTTTCGACTAAGTTATATGGGAACATAATGGTTTCTACCCAGTCGCAGGCTAATGCTTTTTCAAAAAGTTCTGTGGTGTGAGTAGTGAAACCGATGTGGCCTATTTTTCCAGCTTCTTTGGCTTCTAATAATGCTTCTAAAGCACCTCCTGGTGCAGTAATCTGTTCAAAAGCAGCAGGGCTTGGATTATGTACCTGATAGAGTTCGATGTAATCGGTACGGAAGTTTTTTAAACTGGTTTCAATGTCTGCAGCCATAGCTTCTTTTGTGACAGCCATACTTTTGGTAGCGAGAATAAATTTATCACGATAGCCTTCTAAAGCTTCGCCTAAAAAGGCTTCACTGACGGTATATCCTCTTGCAGTGTCGATGTAGTTAATTCCTTTTTTTTCCATAGTTTTAATTAATTTTCGAGTGACAGTTACATCCGTTTTCTGAATTGGAATGCCTCCAAATCCCAGTCGGGAAATTTTTAATCCTGTTTTTCCAAGTGTTACATATTCCATAAATGAAAACCACCTTTCTATTATCATATTTTAAGTTTTGGTGTAAATGGTTGAGAGAAATTAGTGTGAAAAATAGTATTGATATACTATTTTTACACGCGACTATTTGTTTCTGAGCAAAAATAAATAGCTTTTTATCCGACTTGCTTCCCAATAAAAAATTGCTCAGAAATGGAGATTTTTATGGTTGTAAGACAAATTTTTTAATCGCATAAGCTACACCACTGTCATTATTTGATTTGGAAATAAAATCGGCAATGGCTTTTATGTCGTTACTGGCATTACCCATTGCGACACCGATAGCTGCCGCCTGCATAATATCTGCATCGTTTTGCGTGTCACCACAAGCCATGGTGCATTCCATAGGAACTTTTAGTAAATCGGCAAGAAAACGAAGTCCGACAGCTTTGGTAGTTCCTGATAAGGTATATTCAATATTTTTATAGCCTCCACAGAGTACTGTTACAGATGGGTCAGCAGATAAATAATTCCATACGTCATCACGGTCTTTGAAGGTGCCGTCAGCAAGTGGATAGCAGTTAATTGTCATTTTTTCCATCGGAAGCTGACGTTCCTCGATAAAAGCTGCTAAATTCTCTACAAACATAGCATTACCTTTTACAAAGTCTCTTGTTGCAGGCGGAAACTGAGTTAAACGGTCAATGATATGCTGTCTGTTGGATTCGCGATAACGGTTTCCATCAATAAAAGCATCGTATTGAATGTCTTTTGTTTGTAAGTAACGGATGATGCGAGTGCTGAGTTTTGGTGGTATACAGTTGGAAAACACGCATTTTTTTTCTGGAATATGGTAAATACCACCACCGTTTGAGGTAATAACATAGCGAATACCAAGGTCAGCCAATGCATCAATAGGAAGTCCGATATAAGGCCTTCCAGTGGAGATAATTACATGCACACCTAAAGCGACAGCAGAACGGATTGCCTGTTGATTTTGTGGCGTGATTTCTAATTTATCATTAAAAAGAGTGCCGTCCATATCAAGAGCGACAAGTTTTATCGTTGGTGTCATAAGAGATGTTTCCTCCTAAAGATTCTAATAGTATTAATATAACGTGCTTTTTATAAAAACTCAACTATTTATGTTACAATTTACACGTCAGTCAAAATGCAAACAATCAGATGCGGGCATATTATGCCTCATCATGATTTTTACATTTGAACTGACGTGTGAATTGTAACTAAAAATTTATTCACAGCAATAGTTTAGCATGATAAAATAAAAGTAGTAATTTTGATATGTTACATTTCACACCCACGCCAATCACTTGCTGATTGACGTGGGGAAAATGTGATTCAGGAGTTGATTTTTGCTTTGCGAAGCAAATTTTCATGCAAAAATCAATCGTTACTGGCAACGGAGTGAACAGTAACTTTGATATGGAGAAGAAACATAAATGGCTAAATACAAAAGAATTACAATACAGTGGTCTTATCCTATAGAAATAAATGATATTAGTTTCTACAAAATCAACAAATTTTAATAATACGTTAAAAATTGGTTATAGAGGGCAATTGCCAAAGAAATTATTTATTCCAGAAGATATGCTGATAAGGGAGTAAAAATAGTTGTCAGACGAAACAAAACGTGTGATAATAGGAAAATATTATGTTACAAAAAAGCAGATAGGAAGAAGATTATGACAAGAGAAATATTCAAAGAATTATGGAATAACAAAATCGTTATTTTAGATGGAGCAACGGGAACAAATTTACAGGAAGCAGGTATGCCTGTTGGGGTATGTCCGGAACAATGGATTTTAGAGCATCCGGAAGTATTGGTGCAGTTACAGAAGGAATATGTAGAAGCAGGAACGGATATTCTTTATGCACCGACTTTTTCAGCAAACCGTTTAAAATTACAGGAGTATGGTCTGGAAAATAATCTTTTAGATATGAATAAAAGATTGGTGGCATTGAGTAAACAAGCAATAGATGAAGTCCAAAAAGAGGAAAAAAGACAGGTATGGGTAGCAGGAGATTTGACGATGACAGGTCAGCAGCTTTACCCAATCGGAGAGTTAGCATTTGAAGAATTGATTACGATTTATAAGGAACAGGCTTCGGCATTGTTAGAGGCAGGAGTTGATTTATTTGTGGTCGAAACAATGATGAGTTTACAGGAATGTCGTGCAGCAGTCTTGGCTATCAGAGAGCTTTGCGATTTGCCGATTATGGTATCTTTAACCTATCAGACAGACGGCAGAACACTTTATGGAACAACCCCTGAAATTGCAACCGTCGTTTTGCAGGAATTAGGGGTGGATGCAATCGGTATTAATTGTTCTACAGGACCGGAAGATATGCTTGTTCCAGTCCAGAAGATGGCAGAATATGCCACAATTCCTGTTTTTGCAAAACCAAATGCAGGACTTCCAAGACTAGAAAATGGAAAAACAGTATTTGATACGACACCAGAAGAATTTGCAGAGTGTGGAAAAAAATTAGTAGAAGCAGGAGCTTCTTTTATCGGAGGATGTTGTGGTACAACACCTGCACATATCAAAGGCTTAACAAAAGCAGTGGAAGGAGAAAAGGCAAGGAAGCCTCTTACAAAGAAACGCCGTGTTTTAACTTCTGAACGTGGTATGACAGAAATTTGTTTAGATGGTAATTTTATGGTGATTGGGGAGCGTATCAATCCGACTGGGAAAAAGAAATTACAGGCAGAACTTAAAGAAGGCAGTCTGAAAATGGTGCGTGAAATGGCATTAAATCAGGAAGCAGAAGGTGCAAAAATTTTAGATATTAATATGGGCATGAATGGAATTGATGAAAAACAGATGATGTTAGATACTGTTTACGAAGTTACTACAACGGTAGATTTGCCTCTGTGTATTGATTCTAGTCATGTAGATATTATTGAAGCAGCATTGCGGATTTATCCGGGGCGTGCATTGATTAATTCGATTTCTATGGAACAGGAAAAAATGAGACCACTGCTTCGTCTTGCAAAAAAATACGGTGCAATGTTTATCTTACTTCCATTATCCGATGCAGGACTTCCTGCTTCTATGGAAGAAAAACATGAAATTATTGATAAAATCATGGAGGCTGCATTTGCAGAAGGGCTTGCAAGGGAAGATATTTTAGTAGACGGTTTGGTGGCAACCGTAGGTGCAAATCCAAGGGCTGCATTGGAATGTTATGAAACCTTTGCACATTGCAAAGAGGAATTAGAAGTGCCGACAGTTTGTGGGCTTTCTAATATTTCTTTTGGTTTGCCAGAGCGGGCTTATATTAATACAGCATTTCTTACTATGGCAATTGCAAACGGTCTTACTATGGCGATTGCGAATCCGTCGCAGGAGCTTTTGATGAATGCGGCATTTGCTTCGGATTTACTTATGGCAAAAGAAGGAAGTGCTATCCGTTATATTGAGCGAATGAATGGCTTGAAAGAAAAATATGAAGGTACAGAATTGGTGAGAGTGCCTGTTGGAAGCAGTGTCACATTAGGAAATGGTACTTTGACGGAAAATAAGCAAAATAAAACGAAAACACAATCTTTAAAAGAAGAAAAAAGTGCCGTATATCAAGCTGTTTTAAAAGGAAATAAAGCAACGGTAATAGAAGAAACAAAACGCTTATTAGATATGGGAAGAAAACCTAGTGAAATTATTAACGAAGAATTAATTCCAGCGATTAATGAAGTGGGAGAGTTATTTGATAAACAAAAATACTTCCTGCCACAGTTGATTGCAAGTGCCAATACGATGAAGCTGTCGATTGAATATTTAGAGCCAATGATGGAGCGTGGCGAAGGAACAGATAATATGGCAGCGATAGTGATTGCTACGGTGGAAGGTGATATTCACGATATTGGGAAAAATTTGGTAGTTTTGATGTTGAAAAATTATGGATATCGTGTGATTGATTTAGGAAAAGATGTTCCGGCAGAGGTGATTGTAGAAACCGCAATTAAAGAAGATGCAAAGGTGATTTCTTTATCAGCATTGATGACAACAACGATGATGCGTATGAAGGAAGTGGTAGAGTTAGCAAAAGAAAAAGGCTGTACAGCAAAGATTATTGTAGGCGGTGCAGCAATTAACGAGAGCTTTGCAGAAGAAATCGGTGCAGATGGCTATGGAAAAGATGCAGCTTCAGCGGTGAAGGTAGTAGAAAGTTTATTAAAATAATATGTAATTATTCAGAACCAAGGCAATTTGTATAAAAAATATGGTTGCTGCTATAAATGAGTAAATACAGAAAAATGCACAAAAATAAGTATATTTTGTCTGTATTAAAAAGAGAATATTACAGTTTAAGTTTAAAATATCTTTGATACAAAGATATTTTTGTGCAACTTTTTAAATTTGCTCATTTATAGGTTGCTGTTTACAGTAAGACATACTTTTTTACATAGTAACTATAAAAATTGGTTGGTTAAAGTGTCGCTGATTGCAGCAAGAATTTGAGTTACTTCTTCTAAATCATTTTCTGTCTGATACAGTTGAGCAGCATGATAACATCCCTGAATAAGTACAGTGATGACAATATTCCATTTTAAATCATGTACTTTTTCAGGGTATTTTTCGTCTATTAGCTTTCGGAGTGCAGAGGTTAGCTTGGAAGAATAATAGCCTTGTCTTGAGCCGGAGAATAAAATATTGGAAAGCTCTGTTTGGGCAGCTAACGCTTTGGTTAGTTCTTTGGTAGCAAGTCCCGGATTAGAAACAAGGCAGTCTAAGTAGGCGACATTTTCAAAGGTAGAATCAAAAAAATCATTTTCTAACTGGTCTGTTAAATCAAAAATATCGTGGTAATGGGTATAAAAGGTGGCTTTATTGATATAAGCAAGTTCAGCTAATTCTTTTACAGTGATTTTTTCTAAAGGTTTTTGCTTCCTAAGTTCTAAAAATGCAGATTTAATACTGTTTTTTGTGCGTTCTGTCCGTAAATCCATAATACTCCTTTTTCGTCAATTTAAAAAAAGTGTTGTTTAATTTACTAAAAGATAAAATCGTTGGTAGCGGAATTTTTGTTGTATTGTTATAGTTATTTTAAACAAAAATCCGACGATAGTCAATTAAATGATTTTCGTTGAAAAAGTAATGCCGTTACTGGATTACTGTTCACAGAGCTATCAGACATTTACTGTCGGATAGCGAAATAGCATAATTCAGGTGTGAATGGCGTGAGATTGAAGATGAAATAGAAAAGATACTAGGAGGAAAAAGAGATGGATTTACAGGAATTTTACCGTGGGCAGACAACGGATATTTATGAATATTTAGGTTGTCATTTAACAGAAAAAGGAGCAGTATTTCGTGTTTTTGCCCCAGCGGCACAGGAAATTGCAGTTACGGGAGCATTTAACGATTGGAGAGAAACACCAATGAAACGAATTTATGACGGCAATTTCTGGGAGTGTGAAATTGACGGCGTAAAAGAAGATATGATGTATAAATTTAAAATCAAACGTAGAGATGGTTTGACGATTGACCATTGCGACCCTTATGGTTTTGGGATGGAATTGCGGCCAAACTGGGCATCTATTGTACGCAATTTAAAAAAATATCAATTTAGGGATGAAGAATGGATGAAAAACCGTACTGATTGTAAAAAATCTCCGCTGAATATCTATGAAGTACATTTAGGTTCATGGAAAATGGATGAAGATGATGAAAATGGCTGGTATACTTACCCTGAAATTGCAAAAATGTTAATTCCATATTTAAAGGAAAAAGGTTATACACATGTAGAAATATTGCCGATTGCGGAACATCCATCGGATAATTCGTGGGGCTATCAGTGTACAGGTTTTTATAGTCCGACTTCCCGTTATGGTACGGCAGATGATTTGAAGGAAATGATAGATATTTTTCATCAAAATGGAATTGGCGTGATTTTGGATTTTGTTCCAGTGCATTTTGCATTGGATGGTTATGCATTAAATGAATTTGACGGTACGGCATTATATGAATATCCACACAAAGATGTAGGAGTCAGTGAGTGGGGCAGTCGTAATTTTAATCATTCCAGACCGGAAGTGCAGAGCTTTTTACTGTCGAGTGCACATTATTGGCTCAAAGAATATCATTTTGATGGACTTCGGATTGATGCATTAAGCAATATTATTTACTGGCAGGGAAATCAAAATCGTGGTGTGAATGAAAATGCTGTAAAATTTATTCAGTATATGAACCGTACTATAAAACAGAATTATCCTGGTGTAATGATGATTGCAGAGGATTCGACATCTTATCCCGGTGTAACTAAATCAGCAGAAGAAAGTGGTTTGGGATTTGATTATAAGTGGGATATGGGGTGGATGAATGACACCTTGGATTATTTTAGATTAAGTCCTAAGGATAGAAAAGAAGCCTATCATAAATTAACTTTCTCCATGATGTATTATTATAATGAACGTTTTCTGCTTCCATTATCACATGATGAAGTTGTGCATGGAAAAGCGACCATTGCACAAAAAATGCATGGAGATTATGAAGAAAAATTTCCACAGGCAAAGGCACTTTATATGTATATGTATGCACATCCTGGAAAAAAGTTGAATTTTATGGGAAATGAGCTTGCACAATTAAGAGAATGGGACGAAAAAAAAGAATTAGACTGGTGTTTGCTAACTTATCCAATCCATGATTCCTTTGCACGTTTTATGAGAGATTTGAGTTTGGTTTATGACTATGCACCAGCTTTGTGGGAAGAAGATTTTTCGGAAAAAGGATTTGAATGGATAGATTGTCATCAGGAAGACACCTGTATTTATGTCATGGAACGTAAGAGTAAAAAACAGCGTATCCTAGCATTATTTAATTTTTCAGATGAAAAACAGGAATATGAATTGAAGGTTGAAGATGTCAAGGAAGCAAAGCTTTTATTGGCAAGTGATGCAGATATTTATGGTGGAAACAGTTCTTATAAATATGAACAGAAGTATACCTTTAAAAAGGGGAAACTACTTATAGAATTACCTGAATTTTCGGGGATATATTTAGAGGTTTAATTAAGGTGTTTTTAAGGGGTTAAGCCGTTACTATTCACACGTCAGCCAAAGAAAAGTCTTAATAAATACTTGATGTACGTTTTGACGTACGATACAATAGGAGTGGAGGGTAAATTATTAGAAACTTTAAAAATAATAAAACAAAAAAGGTAACTATTCAAACCAGTTCAAAACACTTGCTGTTTTGAACAAAAGAAAGTGATTCGGGAGTGAATACTGCTAAAGGCAGCTTAAAATCCTATCCCAACACAATTATGTCTAATTGTGCAAGTGATTTTTAATGGATTTTTGCATCGTAACTATGAAGGTGCTGAATAGTTACCCAAAAAGATAAAACAATGTGAGAGGATAAAAATGGAAAATGAGACAAAAATAGAAATAGCAGAGGCATTATATAAGCAAGGAGCAGAAGCTTTTGAAAAGGGAAACTATCAAGCAGCTATGGAAGCATTGACGAGATGCCTGAATGTAAAAAAAGATGAGGAGTATCAATATATCGAAACAGATGCTTATAATATGCTTGGAATGTTATTCTTTTTTGTAGGTTATGAAGCATCTGCATTGGATTATTATTTATTGGCATTGGAATCAGCGAGAAAGCAGTATAGTACAGAAGGAATTGTAGCAACGTTGTTAAATATTGGATTGCTTTATCAGGCAAGTAAGGAATATGGAAGGGCGATGCCATATTACATTCAGGCAAAAGAGACTGCTGAGCAGGATGTCAGAAGTCAGGATATGCTTTTGATTTTGTATGCAGATATTCAAATAGCTCAGCTTCATTGCAGACTTGGACAGTATGGAGAGGCAAAACGGCTTTATTCGGAGATAGAAAAGTTTACTCAAGTTGCGGCAGAAGGAGAATTTTTGCTTATCAAACAGATGCTTGACATTATTTTAGCGGTACATGAAGTAAATTATGAAAAAATACATCGGCTGGTAGAAGAAATTATGGACTATGCCAAAGAAGACGAAAAGTTAATTGAGCAGATGGATTTTTATGTAGATATTTGTGAGATGTTATTTTCTTATGGAAATGTAAAAGAAGCTCGTATGATGTTGGATTTCCTTAGGGAAAAAATGAAGGATACACAGTTTTTGCGTTTAAAAATGCGTACACAGTTGTTGGAAGTAACGTATCAAAAAGAATATGGGAAAGAAGACGACTATAAAAATGCGTGTACAAGCTATATCGAATTATACGAACAGTGTGAAGCACGTTTAAAGGAGCTTCGCAGACAGAAATTAGAAAATATGTCCAGTATGCAGAAAGTAGAAGAACAGAAGCGGGAATTTGAACGCAGAAGCAGACATGATTTGGCTACGGGACTTTTAAATAAAAAGGCATTTCGCTATGATGTAGAGCAGAATTTGATGGAACAGTCAGGCGAAAACTTAAAAGCCATGATTTTTTTAGATATTGACAATTTTAAAACAGTAAATGACTGTCATGGTCATATGCTTGGGGATGAAGTTATTCGTGTATTGGCAGATACAATTCAAGAGCATTTTTCAAAAATAGGTGTCTGTGGACGGTTTGGCGGAGATGAATTTACGATTTTTATTCGTGAAGTAGAGGATATGGTGGATTTGGAATGCAGAATAGAGGCTTTTCGAGAAGCATTTTGTAAAAAGGTATTTGGTACGGAAGGAGAAATACAGGTGACACTTAGTATCGGTGCTTCTTATAATCAAGGAATGCGTGTTCCATTTCAGACGATGTTATCCTGTGCAGATGAGGCTTTAGAGAAGTCAAAAGAATATGGAAAGAATAGAGTATCTTATTATGAGATAGCACGAGGAATGTATAATTATGCCTAAGAAAGAAGAAAGATATGTCGTAGGAGGCTTTGTTTTTACCAGTAAACAGGAAGCAGAGCAGGCAAAAAAAGAAGTAGAAGGAATTAAGTTTGTGAAAGAAAAAACAAACATGAATAAGCCGGAAATGGTATTGCAGGTTTACAATAAAATGGTAGGAGAAAAATTATTTGTAACTTCTGTGGGATATTCTTATTTGTATGATGTACAAGAATATTTATTATCCATTCCTTCAATTGATAGAGAGATGATAAGACCGATTGAGGTGGTTCATCCATCTTTACAGGAAAGTTTAAAAGAAGAAAAACAGAAACATCAGGCAAAGCTTTCAGAAGCGAAAAAGAAAGCAGAAAAGAAAAACAAGAGCAATACAGATGTAGAACAAAAATATAAACGCTCTATGATTTTAAATTTAATTCTGGCAATTGGTGTGGCAGGAATGTTTTTGATTACTGCAACGGGAAATCATCCAACGATTTTAAATTATGAAAAAGAGTTGATAAACCGTTATGCTGCTTGGGAGCAGGAATTGACAGAACGAGAAGATGCACTGCGGGAAGCTTCGTTAAATGAGGCTGAAAATCCATAAAAAGATGTGCAGCTTTGCAGATATGATATGGGAAAGGCATGGTTTTTAGGATGGAGAAAGTAAAAATTTTAGTGGTAGATGATGAAATTCGTATTCGCAAGCTGGTTCGTGATTTTTTGGTGAGAAAAGATTATGAGGTGTTAGAAGCCGGAAACGGTGAGGAGGCTTTGGAGATTTTTTATCGAGAGAAAAATATTGCATTGCTTATTTTAGATGTGATGATGCCAAAGTTGGACGGATATCAGGTATGCCGTAAAATTAGAGAGCATTCTCAAGTACCGATTATTATGTTGACAGCAAAGACAGAAGAAGATGATGAGTTAAATGGATTTGAACTGGGAGCAGATGAATATATTGCAAAACCATTTTCTCCTAAAATTTTGACGGCAAGAGTAGAGGTCATTTTACGCCGTATGGCAGGGAGTGAAAAAAGAGGCAATATCTTAGAAAAAGGCGGTATTCGAGTGGATAAAGATGCACATCAAGTAACCGTAGATGGAGTAAATGCAGAGCTAAGCTATAAGGAATTTGAACTTTTGACTTATTTTATGGAAAATTCAGGAATTGCGCTTTCCAGAGAAAAAATTTTAAATAGTGTTTGGAATTATGATTATTTCGGAGATGCTCGCACGATTGATACGCATGTAAAAAAACTTCGTGCAAAACTTGGAGAAAAAGGCAGTCGTTATATCCAAACGATATGGGGACTGGGGTATAAATTTGAAGTTTAAAATAATGAAAAGATTTGACAATAAGTGCAGAATGCAATAAAATGAATAAATGATGGAAAAGAGTTGGAAAAATGGTAACAAAAAAGGTTCACTGACAAAAGAGTTGGTTTTAATGATTGCAGCTTTGGTAACAGGAACAATATTCTTATGTTATTTTTTAAATCTTACTCTTATTGAACGGTATTATTTGAAAAATAAGCAGAATACATTGTTAGAAGGATTTTCTGTAATAGATGAAACAGCACAAAAAAATATGCTGACTTCACATGCATTTGATATCACCTTTGATAATTTATGTGCAAATGGTAATATTACAGTGCTTATTATTAATTCAGACCAGACGATTGTACGTTCTTCTGCAAATGATACTCAGATGATTTTAATGGAGTTTATGAATATTTTATTTCGCTCGAATTGGAGCGATAGTGTGATATTGGAACAGGAAGATAATTACAATATTTTAAAACATAAGGATGTTAGATTAAATTCTGAGTATTTGGTATTATATGGGACGTTATCAAATGGAAATCTGATATTGATGCGTTCTGCATTAGAAAGTATTCGGGAAAGTGCGGATATATCCAATCGTTTTCTTGCTTCTATTGGAATTTTTGCAGTAATTGTTAGCACTGTGATTGCGTTTTTTATATCGAAAAGCATTACAAATCCAATTCGGGAATTGAGTGCGATTTCAGAAAAAATGAGCCATTTAGATTTTGAAGCGAAATATACAAGAAACAGACAGAAGAAAAATGAAATTGATGAATTGGGAGAGCATGTAAACCGTTTGTCAGATACCTTAGAACATACGATTTCGGAGTTAAAAAGTGCCAATATTGCATTACAGCGTGATATTGAAGAAAAGATAAAAATAGATGAAATGCGGCAGGAATTTTTGTCAAATGTTTCTCATGAATTAAAAACACCGCTTGCAGTCATTGCAGGCTATGCAGAAGGTTTAAAAGAATGTGTTAATGAGGATGCACAGAGCAGGGATTATTATTGTGAGGTCATTTTAGATGAAACAGAGAAGATGACCCGCATGGTGAAACAGCTTCTTACTTTAAATCAATTGGAATTTGGGCAGGAATTATTACAAATTCAAAGGTTTGATTTGACAGAATTAGTAGAGGGCGTGTTAGAAAAAGTATCTATTTTATCAGAGAACAATGGGATTTTTGTAGAGTTTTTGGAACAGGAAGTCTTATATGTATGGGGCGATGAGTTTAAAATAGAAGAAGTATTGACAAATTATATTAGTAATGCAATTCATCATGCAAAAGGTGAAAAGAGGATTCGGATTTTTTATACAAAAAAAGAGTCGCATGTCCGAGTGCATATCTTTAATACAGGTGATGTAATTCCGGAGGAAGCATTACCACAGATTTGGTCGAAATTTTATAAGGTAGATAAGGCGAGAACCAGAGAGTATGGAGGCACAGGAATTGGTTTATCCATTGTGAAAGCGATTATGCAGTCGCATAAGCAGGAATTTGGAGTGTTAAATCATGAAAATGGTGTGGAATTTTGGTTTGAGTTAGATTGTTAAAAAAATAGTAATTATTCAGTACCTTCATAATTACGATACAAAAATTTATTAAAAATCGCTGCACGAATTGTGTTGCGATGGGATTTTTGTACTCTTTTGTCACTTCCTTTTGGTCAAAACAGCAAGTGTTTTGACCTGCTCTGAATAGTTACAAAAATAACAACTTATAAGAAAGGCATGGTTTATGAAAATGAAACAGAAGAAATGTCAGAGAGGATTATTTTTACTACTGGGATGCTTCATGTTATCTGGATGTGGGATGCAGGAGGCACCATATGAGCTGTCAGACGCAGACAGACAGTTAGTGGTAAGTTACTCTGCTCATGTAGTATCTAAATTTAATACTTATCAAAAAGACGGGCTTACTTATGTGCCGGAATTAGAAGAAGAATTAGAGGCAGAAGTACCTGAGCAGATTGTGACAGAGAATGAGCAAAATCAGACGGATGTAAGTGGCAATACGACAGGAACAAATAATGAACTGACAGAAGAACCAACAGGTGCAATAGCGACATTTGATTCTATTTTTGCAGAAACAGGTCTGAAATTTACCTATCTGGGAAGTGAGATAACAGATAGTTATATGGCAGATAATACTTATGCAGTAAATGCAGGATATCAAAAAACACTTCTTGTATTAAAACTGAATATAGAAAATCCGACAGAAATGCCAATAACCCTCGATAATTTAACAGCAGGGGATAAGTTTAGTGTAAATTATGTAATGGAATCAGGAAGTAAATATAATGCGAAATCCGTAATGACCTTGTTATTGAATGATTTTACAACCTTTGAAGGAACAATAGAAGGTTTATCGGCAATGGAGATGGTAATTATCTTTGAAATTCCAGCTGAAACAACGGTTGTAGAAAATATGACTGTGACAATTGTAAAAAATGGAACAAACTACCAAATTAATCTATAAATTGTGCGAAAAATAGTACAATTTTAGGAATAAATATGATATAATATTGAAAAATTAGCTGCCACAATCTCAGTAGCTTTAGACAATGGGTTAAGGTAGTAAAAAAAGTTACTTTTCATACAGTAGCCAGACATTTATTATCGGGCTACATAAACATATGATTCAGGAGTTGATTTTTGCTTTGCGAAGCAAATTTTCATGCAAAAATCAAGTGTTACTGGTCATGGAGTGAATAGTAACAAAAAGAATATTAGGAATATGATATGTGCCGATTTGTATTTGGTTAAATAATACATAGAAAAGCAAATCGTGTACATTTAGCAAAAATGCTATTGGAGGAACGCAATATGGATACAAACATTCTGTTAGAATCAGGAACAAATGAACTGGAAGTACTCGAATTTAAACTTGGCTCAAGTTACTATGGAATTAACGTGGCAAAGATTCGTGAAATTTTATCTTATATGCCAATTACACCAATTCCAAATGCTCATCCTTGTGTAGAAGGTATATTTATGCCGCGTGATATAATGATGACTGTAATTAATTTAAGAAGATGTCTTGGAATGCCGGACCTTGAAACAGAAGGTTTATTCATTATTACGAATTTCAATAAATTAAATATTGCATTCCATGTAGACCAGGTAATTGGAATTCATCGTGTATCTTGGGAAGAAATCATTAAACCGGATTCTACAATTAATACACAGGATAACAGTGCATCAACAGGTGTTATTAAATTAGGCGACAAGTTAGTTGTTATTTTGGATTTTGAAAAGATTATTTCTGATATTAGTCCGGAAACAGGTTTAAAAGTATCAGAAGTGGAAGGCTTAATTGGCAGAGAAAGATGTGATTCTCCAATTTTGATTGCAGAAGATTCTCCATTGCTTGGAAAATTAATTACAGACTGCTTAAAGAAATCGGGATATACGAATTTAATTATGACCATGAACGGAAAAGAAGCATGGGATAAGTTAGTAGAGATGAAAGCAGCAGGAAATGTGCGTGATAAAGTACATTGTATTATTACTGACATTGAAATGCCATTAATGGACGGTCATAGACTCACAAAGCTTTGTAAGACAGATGAGGTAATTAAATATATTCCACTTGTTATTTTCTCATCTCTTGTAAATGATGAAATGAGAAGAAAAGGGGAACAGCTTGGAGCAGATGCACAGTTGACAAAACCAGAGATTGGTATGTTAGTAAGTGCGGTAGATGAGTTGATTAATACAAGCTTAGGATAAGGAAAAGAGAAGCGGGGTGTGATGTTGCATCACACCCTTACTTAATAATAAAGGCGGTAATTGCAGAAAGGTATGGCGAAAGATGGATAAAAAAGATAAGCCGGAATTAGATAAGCTTGATGCAGATGGTTTTGGCGATATTTTTAAAGAGCTTGATGGAGTGGATTTAGAAGATATAGATTTGGATGAAGATTTTTTGAATGAAGATGTTCTGGGAGAGGATTTTTTAAAGGAATTTGACTTAGAAAGTGAAGGAAAGAAAACAGGAGAAGAAGACATCCTGTCTCTTTTTGGTGATGCAGATAGTATTTTAAGCGGCGTAAAAGAGCAGATGGATTTTGCTGATACAAAGAACGATAGTAATGCTGCATTGGAGGCATTTTTAGGTACAAGTGGAGATGCTGTAAAAGAAGAACCGCTTCCTATGGGAGATTTTTCGATAGAAAGTTTATTTGCAGATGAGGGTGGACAGAATACTCCACCACAGGAGGATGCTGATGTTTTAAAGATTTTAGAAGGTCTGGAAGGCATTGATTTAGAACTAGAAGAAACTACAAGTGTAGATGAAAATATAAATAATTCTGCCTTAGAAGCTTTTATGGGACAGCAGGCAGAAGCGACAGAGCCAGCAGAAGAACGGCACGAGAAGAAGGAAAAGAAGCGGAAAAAGGAAAAGAAAAAATCAGGTGAAAAGAAGGGATTTTTAAGTAAACTGGAACTTATTCTTTTTGGTGAGGATGATGAAGACGAGGATGGAAAGAATAAAAAGACAGTGATAGATTTTGGAGATTCCACAGAGATAGAAGAAATTGATATTAGTGGAGAAGATGCCGAAAACTTATTTTTATTCGGAGAAAGTCCGGCTCAAGCACCGAAAGAGGAAGACGAGAAGGATAAAAAAGGCAAAAAGAAAAAAGAAAAGAAAAAGAAAGAGAAAAAAGAAAAACCGAAAAAAGAGAAGAAGCCAAGACCGAAGAAGGAGAAGAAGCCGAAGCCTCCGAAGGAGCCGGATAACAGTCCGCCATTACCGAAGAAGCCTGTATTTTTAATTTTCCTTATGGCAGGTTCTTTGGTTGCATTGGTTTTAATGGGGTCTAATTTATTAGGATATTCTAATCAGATGAATAATGCAAAAAATTTATATGCAAAGCAGAATTACAGCGAAGCGTTTGCAGAAATTTCCGGTATTGAAGTAAAAGAAGAAGATTTAGAACTTTATGAAAAATATCATATTATGGCTATGGTATCGGCAGAATTAGAAGCATATGAAAGTTTAATGAATGCCGGATATTATGATATGGCACTTGACTGTTTGATTCGTACTATTGGTCGTGCAGAAAAGTATAGAGTAGATGCTGAAATTTATGGATGTGTTTCAGAGATGGATTCTTTGGCACAGGAAGCAGAGGCAGTATTAGGTCAGATGTTTGGTGTTAGCAGGGAAAAAGCACTTGAATTGTATGCAAGTAAGACAAAAGAAGACTATTCTTATGCAATAAAAAGAATAATAAAGGAATTGGGCTTGGAAAAGGTGAGCGAATGATAGCAATAATTGATTATGATGCAGGTAATTTAAAAAGCGTGGAAAAGGCATTGGTATCTTTGGGGGAAGATACTGTGATTACGCGAAATTTTTCAGAAATTCTTTCGGCGGATAAGGTAATTCTGCCTGGAGTAGGTGCTTTTGGTGATGCAATGGTGCAGTTGAAAAAATATGAACTGGATAAGGTTGTACATGAAGTAGCAGAGATGGAGAAACCTTTGCTTGGAATTTGTCTGGGACTTCAGCTAATGTTTGAAAGCAGTGAAGAAACACCAGGGGTAGAAGGTTTGCATTTATTAGATGGAAAAATTCATCGTATTCCGGATGCAGAAGGGATAAAAATACCGCATATAGGATGGAATTCTTTGGAATTTCCTAAAGAAAGCAGGTTGTTTCATGGAATTTCACAGCAGGCCTATGTATATTTTGTACATTCCTATTATTTAAAAGCAGCAGATGAAAAGATTGTAGCAGCAACAACGGAATATAGTACACATATTCATGCAGCAGTAGAGCAAGGAAATATTTTTGCCTGTCAGTTTCATCCGGAAAAAAGCAGTAAAGTAGGTTTGCAGATTTTGAAAAATTTTGCAAAGTTATAAAAAGGGGAAAATTATGTTTACAAAGAGGATTATTCCTTGCTTGGATGTGAAAGCAGGCAGGGTTGTAAAAGGTGTTAATTTTGTTGATTTAAGAGATGCAGGAGACCCTGTTGAAATTGCGGCAGCGTATGATAAAGCAGGGGCAGATGAGCTGGTATTTTTGGATATTACAGCAACTAGTGATGCAAGAGGAACCGTTGTGGATATGGTTCGTAAAGTGGCGGAAAAAGTGTTTATTCCTTTTACGGTTGGCGGTGGTATTAGAACCGTAGAGGATTTTAAAATGTTGCTTAGAGAAGGTGCAGATAAGATTTCTATTAATTCTGCGGCAATTAATAACCCGAATTTAATCAGTGAGGCTGCTGATAAATTTGGTAGTCAGTGTGTGGTAGTGGCAATTGATGCAAGAAGAAGGGAAGACGGTTCTGGCTGGAATGTCTATAAAAATGGCGGAAGAATTGATACAGGTTTGGATGCAGTGGAATGGGCAATACAGGCAGATAAGCTTGGTGCGGGTGAAATTCTGTTGACCAGTATGGATTGTGATGGAACAAAGGCAGGATATGACTTAGATGTAACTCGAATCATTGCAGAAAATGTATCAATTCCTGTGATTGCTTCAGGTGGTGCAGGCACAAAAGAGCATTTTTATGATGCATTGACAAGCGGAAAAGCAGACGCAGCATTGGCAGCGTCTTTGTTCCATTATAAAGAATTAGAGATTTTGGATTTGAAACATTATTTGGCTGACCGAGGTGTATCTGTAAGAAGATAGAGGAAGGTTGCAATTGTGTAATTATAAAAGGATAGAGAACAGAAATACTAAGAGAGGAAATGAATTATGGCAGCGATTTCAAATGACTGGCTTACACCGCTTCGAGCAGAGTTTGGAAAATCTTATTATAAAGAATTATATCAGTTTATAAAAGAAGAATATGGAAGATGTGTGGTATATCCGCCAGCAGATGATATTTTTAATGCGATGCATTTTACTCCTCTTAGTGAGGTAAAGGTGGTTATTTTGGGGCAGGACCCTTATCATAATGTTAATCAGGCACATGGACTTAGTTTTTCTGTTCCAACATCTCAAAAGGAAATACCACCGTCCTTACAGAATATTTATAAAGAATTAGAAGCAGATTTAGGATGTAAAGTACCAAATCATGGCTATTTAAAAAAATGGGCAAATCAAGGCGTATTGCTTTTAAATACTGTACTGACAGTTCGTGCACATCAGCCTAATTCCCATCAGGGCAGAGGTTGGGAACAGTTTACAGATGCAATTATTCGTACTGTAAATGAGCAAGACAGACCGATTGTATATCTGCTTTGGGGAAGACCTGCACAAAGTAAAATTCCGATGTTGAATAATCCAAAACACTTAATATTAAAAGCACCGCATCCGAGTCCGTTGTCAGCTTATCGAGGTTTTTTTGGATGTAAACATTTTAGTCAGGCGAATGCTTTTTTGAAAGAACATGGTGTGGAAACAATTGATTGGCAGATTGAGGATGTATAGTTACGTTACTGTTCACTCCGTGACCAGCAACAGTAACACAAGATAAACGCATGAGTTAATAAATTGTGAACAAACCCATTTTATCTGTTACA
>CAYMHX010000018.1:0-6722 GCA_964390325.1 uncultured Roseburia sp.
TACTGTTTACGAGGTACGAGTGAACAGTAACGTTACTTTACATGTATATGCGTAAACAAATGGTCCTGACAATATTCATAATTTCCCGCACATTTAGAACAATAACGGAACTGTAATTCCGGATTTGTCAGTTCTGTTCTTCCGCAGACTGCACATTTATGTCTGCTGATACCGCTTCCTGGTCTAGGTTCTGCCATCTGACGTTTAAATTCCTGTTTCCTTTTCACTTCTTTTGGGGAATATCGTTTCCTATCTTTTGTAGAAAGGAAAAAGACAACAAAATTTAATAATGACATGATATTTACTACCAGCATAATGACGGCTACTAAAATCCCCATACTTGCACCGTAGTAAGCACTATATAATCGTGCCATGTTAAATATATCATACACCATAATAACGATATATACAATTGCCATCCATTTTACTTTTACAGGAATAATAAAATATAATAGCACCTGTAAATCAGGATACATCACTGCAAAGGCCAGATACAGTGACATATTCACATAATAAGTACTTACAAATGTACTCATCAATGAACTGGTAGTTACTGCCATAGCTTCTCCAAATATCATAGATACAATCAGATAAAACAGCAAACTTCCTACTACTGTAAAAATCATTCCACCTAATAAGTACACATTAAAGCGAAATGTTCCCCACACACGTTCTAAATTCGTTCCAAGCTGATAATAAAACATCATAGAAATCAACAGCCAAAATACATTTGTATTTACAGGCTGGAAAATCCATGTTACAAGTCTCCATATCTGCCCTTTAAAAATCAAATATGGATTAAAACTAAGAAACGAAACAGCTTCCGGATACATCATATTTAAGATAAAACCTATTCCATATGCTCCAATCAGCCACACAATTAAGTTTGGAATTGCAAAACGTCCATATTTTCGCTGCAATTTATTCAACCAATTCATTTTTACCTCCCATTCTAAAACATTTACACTAATATTATGTTTTATATTTATATCAATAAAGTATATCCATCTACTCTTTTTTTGTCAACGCAGGCATTCTTTTTCATAAAAAGTTTATATTTTTTCTTTTTTAGACATTGCTTTTTTTCGCAATAAGGATTAAAATTGCTTGTATTGCGACAAATAATACTTTAATAGGTAGTAACATCCTTTATTTCATACAGTTTATGAAACCAGATAAAGCTTACAAAGTAAAATATTATGCTATTTTGTGCTTACAATGCAAAGTGTGCAAATATTAGAAAGGTATGGTTAAGATGATGATAAACAAAAGCTTACATAAACTTGGAATCGATATCGGTTCTACTACTGTAAAAGTAGCCATTTTGGATGAAAAGGATAACCTATTATTTTCTGATTATGAACGGCATTTTGCCAATATTCAGGAAACTCTATCTGCTTTGGTTCACAAAGCAATCCAAAAATTTGGTGATTTGGTGATTGCACCTGTTATCACCGGTTCCGGCGGACTTACACTCGCCAAACACTTACATGTTCCGTTTCTTCAAGAAGTAATCGCTGTTTCTTCGGCATTAGAGCATGAAGCACCTCAAACTGATGTGGCAATTGAGCTTGGCGGGGAAGATGCAAAAATTATTTATTTTGAAAATGGGAATGTAGAACAGCGTATGAACGGTATCTGTGCAGGTGGAACAGGTTCCTTCATTGACCAAATGGCATCTTTGATTCAAACAGATGCTTCCGGATTAAATGAATACGCAAAACGCTATAAGGCAATCTACCCGATTGCTGCACGCTGTGGTGTGTTTGCCAAAACAGATATTCAGCCCCTTATTAACGAAGGTGCTACCAGAGAAGACTTAGCAGCCTCTATTTTTCAGGCTGTGGTCAATCAGACCATCAGTGGATTGGCATGCGGAAAACCAATTCGTGGTCATGTAGCATTTTTAGGCGGTCCGCTACACTTTTTATCCGAATTAAAGGCAGCTTTTATTCGAACCTTAAATTTGGACAGTGACCACGCTATTACCCCGTCAAATTCTCATCTTTTTGCAGCAATTGGCTCTGCCTTAAATTGCAAAAAAGATGAAACCACAACTTTAGAAGCTCTGTATACCAAGTTATCGACTGGTATTCAGATGGAATTTGAAGTAGCCCGTTTAGAGCCGCTTTTTGCAGACGAAGCAGAATACGCGGAATTTTCTGCCCGTCACAATGGTCATAACGTTGCTTCTTCTGATTTAAGCACTTATCAAGGAAATTGTTATTTAGGAATTGATGCCGGTTCTACTACTACTAAAATTGCGTTAGTTGGAGAAGACGGTTCTTTGTTGTACTCTTTTTACAGTAACAATAACGGCAGCCCGCTTTCTACTGCTCTTACTTCTTTAAAAGAGATTTACAGAAAACTTCCAAAAACAGCCAAAATTGTACACTCCTGCTCCACAGGATATGGAGAAGCTCTGCTAAAATCAGCCTTAATGCTCGATGAAGGCGAAGTAGAAACCGTAGCACATTATACGGCTGCTGCTTTTTTTAATCCAAAGGTAGACTGTATCTTAGACATTGGTGGTCAGGATATGAAATGTATTAAAATCAAAAACAAAACGGTTGAAAGTGTACAGTTAAATGAAGCCTGTTCTTCCGGATGTGGTTCTTTCATTGAAACCTTTGCTAAGTCTTTGGATTTCTCTGTACAGGATTTTGCCAAAGAAGCTCTTTTTGCCAAAAATCCGATTGATTTAGGTACAAGATGTACCGTTTTTATGAATTCCAAAGTAAAACAGGCTCAAAAAGAAGGGGCTTCCGTTGCTGATATTTCAGCAGGTCTTGCTTATTCTGTTATTAAAAATGCATTATTTAAAGTTATTAAACTCTCCGACGCCAAAGACCTTGGTCACAATGTTGTCGTACAGGGTGGTACTTTTTATAATGATGCCGTTTTACGCAGTTTTGAAAAAATAGCAGGATGTGAATGTATCCGTCCTGATATTGCAGGCATTATGGGTGCTTTTGGTGCAGCATTAATTGCAAGAGAACGCCATGAAGCAGGCTATCAAACTACCACACTTGGCTTAAAAGAACTGGAAAAACTGACCTTTGATACCAAACTGACACGGTGCAAAGGCTGTACAAACCACTGTCTTTTAACCATCAACCGTTTTTCTGGCAACCGTTCTTATATTACGGGAAATCGCTGTGAAAAAGGACTTGGAAAAGAAAAAACCACGCAGAATATTCCAAACCTGTTCGATTACAAAAACAAACGTTTATTCGATTATGAATCGCTTTCTCCAAAAGAAGCAGTGCATGGAACGGTTGGTCTGCCAAGGGTATTAAATATGTATGAAAACTATCCGTTTTGGGCTGTTTTCTTTGAAAAACTAGGATTTTCTGTTGTGCTTTCACCAGCTTCTACCAGAAAGCTTTATGAAATGGGAATTGACAGCATTCCTTCCGAATCGGAATGCTATCCTGCAAAATTAGCACATGGACATATTTCATGGCTGATACATCAAAATGTAGACTTTATTTTTTACCCATGTATTCCATATGAACGAAATGAATTTCCGGATTCCAATAACCACTACAATTGTCCAATTGTTACTTCTTATGCAGAAAATATTAAAAATAATGTAGAAGAAATTACATCCGGACAAATGAAGTTTTTAAATCCATTTATGTCCTTTGCCAGTGAAGAAACGCTTTCTTCACAGTTAATAAAAACATTTTGTACAAAAGATTTCCCAAATATCAGCGAATCTGCTGTGCGGGATGCTGTTTCGGAAGGCTGGAAAGAATTGGCGGTTGTTCGTATGGAAATGCAACAAAAAGGCGAAGAAACTTTAAAATATATAGAAGAACATGGTATTCACGGAATTGTACTTGCCGGCCGTCCTTACCATATTGACCCTGAAATCAATCATGGTATTCCGGAATTGATTACTTCCTATGGAATTGCCGTTTTAACAGAAGATTCCATCTCCCACTTACATAAAGTAGAACGCCCATTGCTGGTTATGGACCAATGGATGTACCATTCCCGCCTTTACGCTGCTGCAAACTATATTAAAACCAGAGATGATTTGGATTTAATTCAATTAAACTCATTTGGCTGTGGTTTAGATGCCGTTACTACGGATGCTGTCAGCGATATTTTAACAAAATCAGGAAAAATTTATACCTGTTTAAAAATTGATGAAGTAAATAACTTAGGTGCTGCACGAATCCGTATTCGTTCTTTATTAGCAGCCATTCGTGTTCGTAAAAAGAATAGCAAAAAACGAACACTTGTTCCAACTGATTATAAACGAGTTGTCTTTACGGAAGAAATGAAAAAAAATTACACTATTCTCTGCCCGCAGATGTCTCCAATTCACTTTGAATTATTAGAACCTGCATTTAAGGCTTCCGGTTACAATATCGTAGTACCCGATATTCCTGCAAGAGAATGTGTCGATGTAGGACTTCGTTTTGTGAATAATGATGCGTGTTATCCTTCTTTGATTGTCATTGGACAGATTATGGCGGCTGTACAGTCAGGTAAGTATGATATGTCAAAAACTGCCATTATCATTACTCAGACAGGAGGCGGCTGCCGAGCAAGTAACTATATCGGATTTTTACGCAGAGCTTTAGAAAAAGCAGGCTATCCTTATGTACCTGTTATTTCCCTAAATCTTAGCGGTTTCGAAAAAAATCCGGGGTTTACTTTTACACTGCCGCTCATTCAGCGTGCATTGTATGCTTTGGAATTTGGCGATATTTTCCTGCGCTGTGTCTATGCCACACGCCCATATGAAGCAGTAAAAGGTACCACCAATGCCCTGCACGAAAAATGGAAGCAAAACGTTATTGCTTTCCTCTCTCAAAATAAATTACTCTCACACCGACAGTATCAAAAAATGTGTGCAGAAATCATTCACGATTTTGATACTGTAGAACGATTAGATGTGAAAAAGCCTCGTGTCGGTATTGTTGGAGAAATTCTTGTAAAATTCCATCCTGCCGCCAATAATTATTTGGCTGATTTACTGGAAGCGGAAGGGGCTGAAGCCGTTATACCTGATTTAACGGACTTCCTGCTTTATTGCTTCTTTAATACAGGTTTTCAAGCCGATAACCTCGGAAAAAGCCAAAAATCAAAACGTATGGGAAAATTAGGAATTTCTTTCTTTGAATGGATGCGTTCTGTTGCACGCAAAGAATTTGAAAAAAGTCAACATTTTACACCGCCTGCCCATATTGATACCTTGGCAGAATATGCAAGCGATATTGTTTCGATTGGAAATCAAACTGGAGAAGGCTGGTTTTTAACAGGAGAAATGTTAGAGCTGATTCACACCGGAACACCAAATATCGTGTGTACGCAGCCGTTTGCCTGCCTGCCAAACCATGTCGTCGGCAAAGGTGTTATTAAAGAGCTGCGACATCGTTATCCTGAGTCAAATATTGTAGCCATTGATTATGACCCTGGGGCAAGTGAAGTAAATCAATTAAACCGAATTAAACTTATGCTTTCAACGGCAAATAAAAATTTATAACTATAAAAAGTCTGTACCACGTTAAGCCTTTTTGTTTTAACGTGATACAGACTTTTTTTATTATAACAAAACGTAACTATGAAGGTAGTGAATAGTTACGATATAAAAATCCATTAAAAATCACTTCGTGATGGGATTTTTATACTCCTAAATCATATTCTTTTGATTAAAACAGCAAGTGTTTTAATCTGCTCTGAATAGTTACAACAAAACTTCATTTATAAATGCGAATATCCAAATGCATTTGCAAATGCGTCAATTGTTTTCTTTTCTTTACACATACTGCATCCTTCCGGAGCATATGCCTTATAATCAGGAAGATTTTTTATTGTAAACAAAGAGTTAATTGGAATCCCCATGGAGCTGTTTGCAACACTAAATATAGCACTGATTCCACTGATAGTTGCACCATAGTATTTCAATGCTTCTACTGCTTTAATAATACTCTGACCTGTTGTTGCAGATGCTAATAACAATAAAACATTTTTCCCTTTAATCATTGGCTGAATATTATCTCTAAAAAGTATCTGACCTGAATGAGTTACCTCCGGTGTTGCTATATAAATCGTTTTATGATAATTAATAGAAATAATTCCTGCTTTTGTCAATTCTTCCGCAAGATAAGCACCTATTATTTCACAACCATCCATACATAAAATTGTATCTACTATTGTAGAAGGACTAATTCTTTTACCTAATTCTTTTGCAGCCGCAGAAGCTTCATTTAAACGGCTCTTAATTGTAGTCATATCCAAATAATAATTAACGTGTGAGTTCGGGGTAATAAAATGTCCCGGAATCGCTTTTAATATTACGTCTGGATTTTCCCCTAAGGGAATTTTAATCATTTCCTGCATACAATTTTCCTCCTGCTATTGTCTAAATTAGTAACAGTTTATACAATCTATGGCTGAACTGTTACCTAAATTGCACGACAATTTTATAGTTCTATTGTAAAACAATATGCAATTTATTGCAATATATTATTGTTGCTGAACAATAATAAAATTATTGCCACCCTCTACAAATTCCAATTCTGCTGATGCTTCTATATTTTCTGTATTCTGACCTCTCTGTGGACGTTCCATTCCCTCTGGACGTTCCATTTCTTCCGGCATTTCCATTCCTTCCGGCATTTCCATTCCTTCCGGACGTTTCATTCCCTCCGGCATTTCCATTCCTTCCGGCATTTCCATTCCTTCCGGCATTTCCATTCCTT
>CAYMHX010000018.1:6822-13492 GCA_964390325.1 uncultured Roseburia sp.
GCATTTCCATTCCTTCCGGCATTTCCATTCCTTCCGGCATTTCCATTCCTTCCGGCATTTCCATTCCTTCCGGACGTTCCATTCCTTCCGGCATTTCCATTCCTTCCGGACGTTCCATTCCTTCTGACATCATTCCCATACCGCTCATCTGATTTGTGGCACTTCCTAAGAGTTGTGTTTCTCCCTGCCATAACGTATAAATTCCCTCTGGCATTTCCGAAGATAAAATCAAATAACTAAAATCATTTTCTGGTGTACAGCTTAATATAGTTTCACCAGCCCCATTTTTTAATGTATAGGTTTCGCCGCCTTTCTGAGGAGACATAAACTGAAATACTGCATAATTCTGCTCACTTTCTGAAATATGGTCTAACATATTTCCTGTTGCCATAACAACACCGCCATTAATATGAATTCCCATATCAGAGTCAATTCCTGCATCTCCACTACTGCTGCATGCCTCTGCTACTACGGTACCTCCATTTATCACCAGCCATCCATTTGAGTCAATTCCATCTCCTTCTCCAGTCTCGCCAGTTACTTTAATGGTTAAAGTACCTCCATTTACCGTAGTAACCGATACTCCATCTTCATTGGTATTAATTCCATCATTTCCCGAAGCAATACTAATCTGACCTCCATTTATAGTTAAATGAAGTTCTGAATCCAACCCTTCGTTCTGAGCTTGAATATTTAATTCCCCAGTACCTTTTTCCTCTCCATTAATATTCATAGACATTTTAGAATAAAATGCCGCATCATATTTATGAAGTTTTTTTGCATCCTCTACTTCGTTTCCATCTTCGCTCAATACAACACTGTCAGGCTTATAAATACGTGCAACATAAGAACCTGTTACCTGATTTATTGTATCATCTGCAATCAAAACATTCGCTCCTGCTGCCGTTGTATCTACCGTATAAGATGCATTTTCTACATCCTTCTCCCCACATTCATACACATTATAAAAAATAACAGCCGGTGCAACGGAACACTCGATATCTACACCATTTAAAATTAATGTTACCACTGCCTCCGGATTTTCCTCTGCATCCTCACCTAAATCAACCGCAATCTGCCCTGCTGAAAGACTACCGCTTAATACATAAGTTCCTGCCTTTGTAATATGTACAACACTATGTGCATCTGCTTCTTCTTTTGTATGAGCATCACCAGCTTCTCCCTCACCATAAGTAAAATCCTGACCTGCTTCATAATAAACAATATCATTTGCTACATAGACTGCATTTTCTGTATCTTTTGAAATTGCAATTCCATCTACTGTAATCTCCGTATCAGAAAGAACAATTTCGGTTGCATCTTCAAACACTTTTTTCTCCACAGTTTCAGTTGCTAAATTTTCGGTATTTTCTAAATTTTCTGAATTATTTGTACTATTTTCTCCTCCACAGCCTGTCAAAAACATTGCAGCCGCACAACTCATTAAAATTCCTTTTTTTAATCTTTGCTTCATTTTAATCTCCATTTATCATTATTTTCTCATTTATAGTTTCTATATATTCGGCGATTAAAAACTTCGCCTCATATATAGACCCTCCGGGGGATGCACACACACGCGTATAAGGAATTTGTCACTTCGTGACCGCGTGTGGCGCAGGCGTAATTTTCAATCACCGCCTATATATTTTGATTATAAAAATAAATTGTGTTTTTTCTGTGAAAACTTTGTGTAAAAATAATGTTTTTTGAATAGTTACTTTTATTCTACTTCTTCACCATAATTCCAAGATTTTCTACGGAAAGCAAAATCTCCTCTACCTTTTTTGCCGCCTCTGGTGACAGTTCTTTTTCCAATTCCTGTATTTCTTTTATATGACCTTTTATAACTTCCATGCTTTTTTCGATTCTTGCACGAATTTTCTGTCTGCGTTCATTTAAGCGATGCGTTACCTCCACCATTTCATTATGGTTTGCCAATGCCAATGCCTGCGGAATCCATACTTTTGTATCATAAAGATGATAAACGGAAAGCATACGCACCAAACGGCTGTTATAATAACGCAAATCATCATTATTGATATTAAATTTTTCCCTCTGCTTTACTGCCTCCAAATAAGCTTCCCAAATTCGATTAAACTCACCTGCACTGTTTACATGAAACTTTTCCCTACAATAATCAATGGCATTTGTTATACTTACATATTTTAATTTTATCGTATTGAGTAACAAAATCGCATAGTCTGCATTTTTTGTTGCACGTCTATAATCCCTCTGAACATTCATTACTTTTAATGTCAAGGTACAAATCACTGCTACCAGAATAAATAGAAATAGAGTCCATACAAGCTTCATCTGTGCTTCTGTAACTACCTGATAAAAATACAAGAGTATCGCCGAAGCAATTCCAAGCCCGACACTAATACGCACACCATTTTGAAGTCTTTTTTCCTCTATCAATAATTCCTCTTTATAAAAAAGCCACTCATCCCTCTCTCGTACCAAATATTTCATATCTTTATTTAATGCCTCTTGATATTCCTCATTTGCCTTTAAACGTTTTATTGTATTCGGAATAGTCGCCTCCTCCTGTTGAATTGCTGTATATTGTACGTCACTAATCTTTTTTTCTGCATGAAGAAATTCCTGTCTTGCACGGTCTAAATTTACAATATTCTGTGCCACATCCGTAATCGCATCTCGTTCTTCATCGGGCAATGCACCAATGGTATGAATATCATTTAAATATGCCGTTACCACGCGGTATTCTGCTTTTTCTTCCTCGATTTCTTTCGTTACTTCAGCAATTTGTTCTAAACGTTCCAATACAAACTGTTCTACCTTTATTCCATTTTTTTTATCTTCTTCCAGTAAAACACCATCACTGATTTCTTCAAACCTTGTTTCTAACGCTTTTTCTTTTCTCCTCTTAAACCAGCTCTTTAAAAATCCCATTTTTTAAATTAACTCCTGATTTCTATTTTATGTATAATTTTTTTGATACTCTTGTTTCCATTCCGCAAAAACAGTTTTTAAATCATTCTGCGTTTCTGTCAAGGTATCCATTTTTGCTGCTGCCGTCTCTTTTTCCTTCCAATAGTTCCAAAAATCTTTTTCTTCTACACCATGCTTTTTTGCAAGTATTCCAATTTCTTCCTTATCTCCCAAAAAATAACTTGCTGCCATTGCTGCATAAAGCGACTCTTGATTTATATTGAATTTATAAGCCGTTTCAAAACATTCTTTTGCTTCTTTAAAAAGGAAAAAACGTGCAAATAATAACCCCTGATTATGCCAGACATTTCCACACATCACAGGATTTTGTCTGCATTCTTCTTCCATCTGAAGCATTTTACAATATTCCTGAAATGCACTCATATATTTTTGAGTTTGTACATAATTATCTGCACGCATTTTTCTGCGTTCAAAAGCAGATTTATGATGCCCAAGATGTATCTGTTCTAAAATCTGTCGCTTTTCAACTGCCGAAAGATATCCTGCCCGCTTTAAAATACATTCTACACGTCGCTCAATACCAAGTTTTTCTTCGATTGCTCCTTTTAATGCCTTAGCAATCTCTAATTCTCCCACTTCTTTTTCTAACCAAACAGCAAGTGCTTCATCAAACATTTTTTCTTCTAATAAAAATGGATGATGCAACATGACATAACAAAGTTCTTCTACTGAATAAATATGCAGAGAAATCTCTTTCATATCATACGGCTCTGCCGAAATTGGTGAATGACACAATAATAATTCTCCCATCATAATCTCCATTTCTTATACTGAAATCAAATATTCCCAGCTCATGCCTGAACTTTTTACAATTTCACCAAATCCCATGTCCATTACCTGAATACAAATTTCTCTATCAGACTTTGCCTTTGCACAAATATGTAATCTGGTTGTTTTCTTCTCCTGCACAGACAGACCCTCCAATGTCATTTTTTGTGTCCATGCCTGTGAATTATCCGGAAATTGTAACCAAATATCAATCTCATTACTTCCGTCTAAAATCACTTCGCAATGCCCTTCGGCCTCATACCAACGTTCTCCTGCATCCAAAAGTGAAAAAAATCCTTCTCTTTCATAATCCTTCACCTTTAAGCTCACATTCACCTTTATTTCATGCTCACCAAAATAAACATACGGCCATAAAAGCTTCTCTCCCATCGTTAAAGCTGCATAGCATGCTCCCTTCGCATAAAGATTTTTCCCGATAAAGGCACGTTTGCCACGACACAAGAAAGCCAAAGAATTTTTCATCCAATTTCCATCAAACTCGTTTCCAACCAAATATGCACTGGAAATAGCATGCCCCTTCATATGCATCTGCAAAATTTCAAAAAAATACGCATCCTTATATTCCGCATCCACCTGTGCTTGTGATTCCTCTATCATTATAAGCTGTGGTCTGGTATTTGGAGTCCGTTCTAAACGCAGACAGGTCATCTTATCTCCCCGATAGTCGTACAAACATACGTTCTGCCTCCATAAACTCTCCTGTTGCCGAAAGATAAAATAATAAAATGACGACTTTCTATCTAAAATCCAAAATCTGGATTTTTCTATTCCAAGCTTCTCTCGAAGTCTAAAAAGAAATGCAATCTTTTCAGGTGTTATATCTTCTATGGAAATCGCAAGCCCGCTTAACACTTTTTCTCCATAAAGCCCGCCTGCATACCCTATCAGCATCTTTAAATAAATCAGAAACAATTCTTCGGCTAAATAACATTCCTCCTCCAACTGTATTTCCTCCTGCAAAAATGCACGCTGAAACAACTTATTTACTGCTATTTTCGGCTCATTTTCTGCTACTTTTTCTGCTTCTTCTCCTATCACCCACTGCTCTATTCCCTCTTTCCTTGCAATCGACACAGGTATCTGATAAATTTCACTTCCTGTCACCATGCTAAGGGTTTCAGGTTCTTTCATTCCTGTTGTGTAAAAACTGACAACTGCATAGGTATCATCTATATCTATTCCAACATAAAAAATTTGTTCTGTCACTTATCCATCCCCTACAACAGACCAAACAGTTCTTCTGTCATCTGTTTTTTTCTGTTGTACTCTTTCATTAATTTTTCTGCCTGTTCTTCTTCCTGCATTTGTATTTTTTTGCAAATATTATTTAACATTTCATAACGGCTTTCTGTCACTTCTTTCGTATCTTCATACAAAATCTGGCCGCTTAACGTGGTTTCTCTCTCTTTTCCTTCGTCTGTTTCTGTTATATAATACGATATCTTATCATCCCAAAAAAGCACAAATTCTTTTACAAAAATACCTGCATAAACCTCTTTTACCATTTCCTCCAAACAGCTTTCTTCATTTTTGTAATAACTAATCGTCACACATCTATTTGGATTTGAATGATATTCTACAAAATACTTATTTTCTAACAAATACTTTCTTCTTAAACGAACATCTAATTTTTTATAAAAAGTAAAATAAATCCGGTCTGCCGTATTTTCCTTTAATAGCGTATCTGCGGTCTGATACTCGCTCTCTGTCATTCTTTCCTGCTCAGAATAATGTTTTAACAATGCATAATTTTGTACCTTGGCAATTTTCTGTCCTAATAATACTCTATGCTCTATCTGTAAAAATACCTGTTTGGATGTCACCATATCTTTTGTTAAATATAAATGTGAAAAATATGACAAATATGCATTAGACACCAACTCGTTTGGATTTTTTTTGCAATATGCCTCATAAATCCTATCTGACTGCTCTAAATAATCAGAAGAATAAAGCATTTGGATTAAAATCCGTTCTTCCAAATCATAGGTTTCAATTCCTAATTTTTCTGCTGTCAAAAAGATTTCTGACATTTGCTTGGTTGGTCCGTAATAATACTGGCATAAATATTCCACTATTACTGCATCGTATGTTCCAAAACCAAAGGTTTCTTTAGCTAATCCAAGTAAAAATTCCTCTTGTTCCCCAGCTATATTTACAATCTGATAACTGCACACTGCCGCACAGCTCTCTTTTCCAACAAAATCATAACCATACTCTAAAAATAATTCATACGCCTGTGTAAACAACTGTCTGGCAACTAACTGTTCCACTATAAAACAACGTTCTAAATCAGACATTATTTTATAATTAATATTTTTAAAACATTCTTTGAGAGAAACTTTCTGCTTGTGCATTTCCATTCTTCTTAGATAATCAGAAAAAAGTATCGTCTTCCATTCCTCACGCACTTCTTTTTTCTCCATCAAAATAGAAAGTGCCTCTGCATCTTCTATGGTAAAGATATTTTCCTTTTGTTTCTTCGCAAAAGAATGTACCAAATATACAATTTCTGTCGGAGCATATTCTATAACTGTATTCAAATAAGTATCTGCCTTTAATAAAGGATATTCCTCATACAGCCCTTCTTTCACAAATATCTGTCCCTTATTATCCAACAACAAAATACAATAATCATCTGTATATGCCTGAAAATAAGCAACTCCATTGATAATCGGAACTACCTGTCTATCCTTCCACTGTTTCTGCACAATAACTGCCCTTGCAAATGTCTTTTCTTGCATCACCTGTAATCTATGTACAAACAAAACATCTGCAAATGATTCCCAAAGATTTTTTTTCGGTGCTTCTCGTTCTAGAATCTCTTGTTCTAAAACTTCCTGTTCTAAAACTTCTTGTTCTAAAACTTCCTGTTCCAAAATTTCTTCTTCTAAAACTTCTTCTTTTAAAA
>CAYMHX010000018.1:13592-19231 GCA_964390325.1 uncultured Roseburia sp.
AAAATTTCTTCTTCTAAAACTTCTTCTTTTAAAACTTCTTCTTCCAAACTTTCTGTTTCAAAAACTTTCTGTTTCAAAATTTCCTGTGTTAAAAATTTTGGTATCCCAATTTGTGAAGAAAGAGCTTCGGATGAAAAGGTTTCAAACGAAAAGACTTCGTTGTATATTATTGCTAAATTTTCATCTATATGTCCCGCTTTTATCTGTTCTATTGCAAACTGCTTTATTATTTCTTTATAATCCTGATATTCCTTTGGAATATGCTCAGTTTTTGCATTTTTCTTCCGATTGAGAAGCGATACATAGAACAAAGCAAGTCTTTTATAATCCAATGCCTGCGTATTTTCTTGAACATACAGCAAAACAGACTTCGGCACATCTGCGATACTTTTTGCATCTGCGGATAGTAAATATGCTTCATATAAATGTGTAATTTGAACTTCCTGTTTTACTCCAAGTGCATACCATTTATGATATTTTTCTGCAAATTTCTGAGCCTTGATTAAATAGCTGCAAATAACTGTCAATGCTTCATCACTTTCTACTATTTTGTAACAAGCTTTCAAAATCCGAAATACTTTTTCATCATAAGGTCGTAAGTTCTGTCCCAAAAATAAAACCTGATTCGCAACCTCTGCTGAAAATGCCTGCTGTTTGGCAGCCCAATTTAAAATTTTAATTTCAAATCCTTCTAACTTATCTAGTAAATATGGTTCTTGACAGTATAAATAAAATGCTTCCAAATAGAAAAACGGCGAATTATTTCCCATTTCTATCCAATGCTCAATTGCACGAAGCCTTTTTTCATTGCTTTCATAATACTCCTCTCTCATAAAAAGAAGTACCCAAAATAAAAGAGAGCTTTCTGAATGTTCTAAAAACAACTCCTCTATATTTGCTGCCAGCCTGTTCACATAGGTTTCTTCCCTCTCCATGAGCGTACATAAATATAAATAATAACCCCATTCCGGCGAATTTTTATCTTCACAAGAACGCTTATAATCATTCATAATCCAGCTTGCTTCCTGCCGCTGTCTATTAAACAAAAAAATCTGAACCTTCATTAAACGATAAATGTCTTCTTCCGGCTCCATTTCCAACAAATGATTTAAAATTGCAATCGACTGTTTCGCCCACATTCCCGTCACAATCTTTTTTGTGCGATAGTCAATATATAATTGCATCAACTTTGTCCTGTCCTGTAGTTGTAAAAAATGGAACGATTTTTCTTTTTGCTCAATTCCATTTGTTTTGACAATAATTTCACAAATAATTGTCTGTTCCGAAAACTCAAAGAAAATCCTGCCAAAATTATCTCCTGCGTGTAGTTTTTTCGCATCTATACCATATTCAAACAAATACTCGTTTTCTAAAAAATCTTCCTCTGTAATACTTGTTTTCTCTAATTTTATAAATGGACCATCTGTCTTTACATCACAGGAAAGAAAACCCCAATTTTTCTTTTTTATGCAAATCTGTTCTCTGCAATCAAATTCGCCCCCATCAAAGATATGTTTTTTTTCTTCTATCACTACTCTAACAGGTTGTTTTCTTCCCGTTCCTATTAAATATGCCTCCACTGCCTGCATAGACGGCGGTTCTTTGCGAATTGCTTCATAAAGCAGACGTTCTTTTTCTTCTGCTCCCTTTAAAAGCGGTGGAAAATTTATCGAATAAAATACCTGATAAGCCTCATTGCTATTTTTTTGTGCAAGACTTATAAAATCACTCATATTTTTTATTGTGCCAATCGATGTTTTTGCATATACCTTCGATACAGACACAACAAAAGAAAGGTTATATTCGCCTTGGTCACACACAATGACAAACTCGCCCTTTCTTACATCTCCTTCTATCAATCCTTCGCTATGAAATTGATAACGAATTTTAACTTCTTCTCCTTCAAATTGAGGTGTCAGACACTCCATTCTTGAATAAGTAGAATATACGATTCCCCGCAGCCATTCACGGCCATATATGGTAAATTCTCCTGTCTGGTCTTTTCCTTCAATCACATCTATCTCTATCTTTGTCGATTCTACACCATTTGGGGAAAAAGAAATGCTTGACTTTCTGCAATCAAAGATACCTTCTGCAAGCTGTTCTAATTTTTCTCTCAATTTTTTTACCTTGTTACTGTACACTCGTACCTCGTAAACAGTAACAATTCGCAGGCTCATTTTAAATTTTGCTACGCAAAAGGAGCCTGCTCACGCCTGAATCACATTCTCACGCAGCAAATCAGCAAGTGATTTGCTGACGTATGTACAGTAACTTTACCTTCTTGTTATATTTTTATTGCTTTTTTTTTAACAATAGCTATAATGGATTATAAACTAATTTGGAGGACTTATCAATGATAAAACATAAAGACCATTTTCATGGAAGTGATTTAGAGAAAATAGAAGCCATTTACGGCATTAAAAAAGAAGACATTATCAGTTTTTCTGCCAATGTAAACCCACTTGGAGTTTCCCCTTTACTTCGGGCATCGCTTTCCGAAAGAATTGATGCAATTACCACCTATCCTGACAGAGAATACACCTCTTTACGCAAATGTATCGCAGACTACTGCCATACCGACTTTGAAAATATTATTGTTGGAAACGGCTCTACAGAGCTGATTTCTTTATTTATTCAGATTGAGCATCCAAAAAAAGCTCTTGTAATTGGACCGACTTACTCCGAATACGAGCGTGAAATTTCATTAGGCGGAGGAACAACCCTCTACTATCCTTTAAAAGAACAGACGAATTTCACCTTGGATGTAGAGCATTTTATTTCAAAATTGAATGAAAGTATTGATTTATTGGTCATTTGTAATCCAAATAATCCTACTTCATCCTGTATCACACGCAAAGCAATGCGCCGTATTTTAGATGTCTGTAAACAATATGACATTTATGTAATGGTGGATGAGACTTATGTAGAATTTGCTGACAATATGGCAGAAATCGATTCCGTACCGCTGACAAACTATTATAACAATATCATTATTCTGCGTGGAACTTCTAAATTCTTCGCAGCACCAGGACTTCGTCTTGGCTATGCAATTACAGGAAATAGAGACTTAATCAAAGCCATCAATACACGCAAAAATCCATGGACGATTAATTCGCTTGCCGTTGTCGCAGGAGAAACCATGTTTAAAGACACTGCTTATATCGAAGCAACAAAAAAGTTAATTTCTTCAGAAAGAGAACGCTGTTATCAGGCACTTTTGGCTTCTCCTGATTATAAGGTATATAAGCCAAGTGGTAACTTTATGCTTGCAAAAATTACAAATGAAAATATAACTTCCGAATACTTATTTGACAAAGCAATCCGTCAGGGAATGATGATTCGAGACTGCTCAACCTTCCCATTCCTTGATAATAAATTTATTCGCTTCTGCTTTATGAATCCAGAGGATAATACCAGACTTTTAAACTGTTTGTTAGAAAATTTGTAACTATTCAGAGCCAAGGCAATTTTCATAAAAAGCAGTTGTCCAGCTTGCTGAGACAACTGCTTTTTTGAAAATTTCTTTGACGAGAAACCAACAACGAGGAAACACGTAGTGTTTTCGAGTTTGGCTCTGAATAGTTACTTTCTATATATTTATACCAACTCCGGTACTTTCTTAGAACATGCAATCGCAAGTGCCCCCGGTCCAATATGACAGGATACGCTAAGTGACAATGGTGCCATTACAATTTCCATATTTGGAAATGTTTCCTGCACTTCTGCTTTAAAGGCTTCTGCTGCTTCTAAATCATAGGTATAAGCAATTTGTAAATACATATTTTTGCCTTCTGCATCGTTAAAACGGTCTGAAAAATCCTTCTTCATCGCTTCAATCATCATACTTTTTGCCTGTTTGACAGTTCTTGCCTTCGCAAAAGAGTCTAATTTTTCTCCCTGAATCTGTAAAACAGGTTTTAATTTTAACAATGTACCAATTGCTGCAACCGCAGGCGTAATACGTCCGCCTTTTTTCAAATATTCTAAGGTATCAACCATAATATAAATCGAAGATTCCAGTTTTTCACGTTCTAAAATCTCTTTGATTTCTTTTGCGGAAAGTCCTTTTTCTGCTAATGCCATTGCATCTAAAACAGACTGTCTTAAAGTTACAGAAATTCTCTGGTTATCCACTACCTGTACCTTTCCATCATAATCAGCCGCAATCATCATTGCTGTCTGACAAGAACCGCTAAGTCCTGATGACATCGGTATATGCACGATTTCATCGTATTCTTTTAAAAGCTCGTCCCATGTATCTGTAAGATTTCCAACCAAAGGCATAGAAGTTGAAATATTTACATTTCCTTTTAACATCTGGTAAAAGTCTTCCTGTGTTAAATCAATATCTTCGTATAATGTCTTATCATCAATAAAAAATGGCATCGGAAGTACCGTAATTCCAAGTTCTTTTGCCTGTGCCTGTGTAATTCCACTATTGCTATCCGAAACAATTGCTACTTTACTCATTGTTTTCTTATCCATCCTTTCTATTTTAAATATATAAGTGTTCTAGTTTCACCCTTTATCTCTTTTTCAAACATACCATCAATTAACATTTTGATAAATGCGGTATCTCTTTTAATCCATGGGTCAACACTAATCCTTGTATTGGTTTCGTAAATTACCTGTGGTGTTTCCCAGACAGGCTCGTAACCTTTTTTGATTTCGCTGGCTGTCGGTGCTGTTGGTACACGTTCCTCTGTCACTTCACATAGATAAAATAGAGAATGACAGATATATTTTGTATCTGCCTCAAACATATCTTGTCGGATTTCTGTAATCTCACCCAGCTCCTTTATATTATCTCCTTTTAAAATAAGCCCTGCTTCTTCCCTTAACTCACGACGTAATGCCTCTATATGACTTTCATTTGCTTCCACACCGCCTCCCGGGATTTTATACTCTCCATCTCGACTTTTCTGCATCACCATTTTTCCATCCATCAGCACAATTCCGCGTATATTATACTTTTCAAATACCTTTGTTGTATTCTCATAATTTTTCTCATCAAAACTCTCCAGTATTCTCATAAGCCACCTCAATTGTTACGATTTTTTATGTTGTTATACTTATGATAGCATAAAATGAGGTTTGTGAAAAGTCAAACAAGAGAAAAAGAGATAAGTTTTATGTAAACACAAAACTTATCTCTTTTTTATTAAAAAATTAAGCAACTATTCAGAGCCAATCTCACAAACTGAAATAGTTCATTTTGCTATTGGCTTCTTGCTTACATCATTCCCATACCCGGATTTGCCGGCATTGCCGGAATATCTTCTTTGATATTTGCTACAACGGATTCTGTTGTAAGTAAAGTAGATGCTACAGATGTTGCATTCTGTAATGCACTTCTTGTTACCTTAACAGGGTCAAGAATACCCGCTGCAACCATATCTACATATTCCTCTGTCACTGCGTTAAATCCTGTTCCTGCTGCTGCTTCTTTTACTTTATTAATGATAACTGCACCTTCTAAACCTGCATTTGCTGCGATATGGTACAATGGAGCTTCTAATGCTTTTAAGATAATCTTTGCACCGGTTTTTTCATCTCCTTCTAAAGTATCAGCAAACTCCGCTACTGCGTTTGAAGCATGGATATAAGCAGAACCACCACCTGCACTGATACCTTCT